>JAYSZC010000898.1:0-2954 GCA_043738235.1 Lewinellaceae bacterium
CCCTTTTCCCGACGGCCTGAAGGCCATGCTACCGACAACTTCGCACTGTCGACTTCGCACTATTTTAAAGTCCGCTCCAGCCAGCCAAAGAACTCGCGCTGCCACAGCAGGCTGTTCTGCGGTTTGCTCATCCAGTGGCCTTCGTCGGGGAAACTGAGCATACGAGAGGGTATGCCGCGCAATTGCGCCGCCTGAAAGGCCTGCATACCCTCGCTGAAAGGCACCCGAAAGTCCAGTTCATTGTGAATCACCAGGATCGGCGTATCCCAGTTCTGCACGAAGCGGTGCGGACTGTCGGTCCGGTACATTTTTGGGGCGGGCGATTGCCAGTATGCGCCTTCAAAGTCGTGGTGCGGAAACCAGACTTCTTCCGTTGTTCCGTAAAAACTTTCCAAGTTGAACAAGCCGCAGTGTGCAATAAAGGTTTTGAACCTTTTCTGGTGGTTGCCGGCCAGCCAGTACACGGCATAACCGCCGAAACTCGCTCCAACTGCCCCGAGGCGGTTGGCATCCACAAAAGGTTCGCGGGCAATGGCGTCTGTGGCCGACAAGTAGTCCTGCATGGCGTCGCTCCATTTGCCTGTGATGGCGTCGTTCCAGGCCTGACCCGATCCGGGCATTCCCCGGCGACAGGGCGCTACCACCACATAACCCTGTGCAGCCATCAGCGACAGATTCCAGCGATAGGAAAAAAACTGGCTCAAGTTCGATTGCGGCCCGCCCTGGCAGTACACCAGCGCCGGGTATTTCTTTTTCGGGTCAAAATCGGGCGGAAGTACCACCCACACATTCATGTTTTTGCCGTCGAATGTTTTTATCGTCCGGCGTTCCACTTTGCTTTTTTGAATGTTTTTCCAGGGATCATCCGTGACAAAAGTCAGTTGCCGCATAGCGCCGGTGACGGGATTGACGGCGAATATTTCCGCAGGCGCGGTCATGGATGTCCGCGTTGCAATCAATTCATTTCCAGCCACTTTTATAGCGGTAAAGTCGTGCTGCCCCGTGGTGATGCGCCGTATCTTTTTATCTGCTAATTGCAATTCATACATCTGGTGGGTAAAATCTTCGGAACTGAGGAAATAGATGGCCTTGCTGTCAGCAGACCAGACCGGATGATTGACTTCAAAATCCCAGCCTGCAGATAGTTCCACCGTCTGTTGTGTAGTCAAATCGAGCATCATCAGGCGGCCGCGATCGGCTTCATAACCCGGTTTGGCGAGGCTGGTCCATATCAAATAGCGACCATCGGGTGAAAAAACGGGGTCGCGGTCATAACCCTCGTTGAGTTGTGTAAAATTCAGGGTCTTGCCCGAAGCAATTTCAAATGCATACAAATCGCTGTTGGTACTGCGCGCTTCCGCAGTGCCGTTTTCTTTCCGGCAGGTATAAATGATCCAACGGCTGTCTGGACTCCAGGTGATTTGTTCCATACCGCCGTCGGGCGTGAGCGGACTGTCAAATCGCTCCTCCCGCTGTATATTGATGGGTTTTCCAACCAATCCCCCATCTTTATAATCCACATAAAACACATTGCTGTAAGCGTAGTCGTGCCAGCTTTTCCAGTGCCGGTAAAACAATCCATCCGAGATTCGTCCGCTGGCCTGCGGCAGGTCCGGGTAGCGGTCTATCGTGTTGGGATCTAACTTTACATCCTGTGTGAACAGCACGGACAGCCCGTTGGGGGCGTAGTGGAAGCCGTTGATTTCCAGGTCGCTTATCGGCCCCGACATGGCATTTCCGGTGGTTTTCACCTCGTACAATTTACCGTCGCGCAGGAAACCTATGCTTTTTCCGTCCGGGTGAAATGCACCATCGGAACTGGTTTCATCGGGGTCCGTAATGGCGCGGAATGCGCCGCTTTGAATTTCCATCAGGTACAATACCCGGCTACCTTTGTTGGTCTGCACATCGTATCGCTGCACGCCATACAAGGCATATTTATCATCCGGGGAGACATCATCGAGTGCTACGCGACCGATTTTCCACAGTAATTCAGGTGTAAGTACCTGTTGCTGCGCATCTGTTTGCAATGGTAGTAATAACATGATTACAAGGAGTATTGGATACGTTCTGGACATGAGTTAGGTGTTTAGTGTTTAGTGTTTGGTGTTTAGGGCACTCCGCCTTTGGCCGTGTATGGTGTTTAGTGTTTAGTGTTTCGGATGCTTCGCCTTGGGCAACAGTGTGTGGCTTAGGCGGAGTGCCCCAAACACTAAAAAACGAAACACCAAACACTAATTTCACTTACATTCGCCCGGCAAAAATGCACCTAATTTCCATCCGCCCATGAATAAATATCTGACTGAGTTTATTGGAACATTTTTTCTGTCTGTTACGGCCATTTTGGCAACCTCCGGAAATTACAGCACCCTGGCGCCCCTGGCCATCGGGGCTGTTCTGATCGGCCTGACCGGTATCGGTTGGGATATTTCGGGGGCACATTACAATCCGGTGGTGTCGCTGGCACTGATGATACGCGGGAAAATGGAACGCGGGAATATCCTGTATTACCTGGTAGCACAAACATTGGGCGCTGTGTTTGCCGGTAGTATTGCCGTTTTTCTGATGGAAAGCAGCCTGCAATCCATTCCGGAGATCGAGCCGCGCCAGAATGCGGGTTTGCCGGCTACCATTGCGGAGTTTCTCGGCGCTTTGGCCTGGACTACCGCCGTGCTCAGCGCCGTACTAAAAAACGAAAATGCCGGCCGCAGCAGCCTGCTGATCGGCATGATCGTACTGGGGCTGGGTGTGGCATTCCGCGATATCAGCGGCGCGCTGTTCAACCCCGCCATAGCCATTGCCTATATGATTGCGGGTATGGCTTTCTGGAGCGATCTTCCCTTGTATGTGATTGGGCCGCTGCTCGGCGCCGGGGCTGCTGCTTCTGTTTTTTACCTGGCAGACAAGGTGCAGCAGGATGAATTTAAGTAAAAGGGCAAATTGCAAAGGGCAAA
>JAYSZC010000899.1:0-2953 GCA_043738235.1 Lewinellaceae bacterium
AGTCGATCAGCAGGTGTTTGCTCAGAAAACTCGCCGTTATCATCCGCACCCGGTTGTGCATAAAGCCGCTGGTATTGAGTTCGCGCATACCGGCATCCACAATGGGGTATCCGGTGCGGCCCTGACACCATTTTTCAAAATCCTCCGGAGCATTGCGCCATTCCACCCGGTCGTATTGTGGGCGGAAAGGGCTACCCACCACATGCGGAAAATTGCCCAGGATCTGGCTATAAAAATCTCGCCAGATCAGTTCATTGAGGTAGGTAGCGTTCAGTTGCTGTGCATGCCGCGCTTTTTCGCGGATACTGATGGTGCCGAAACGAAAATGAATGCCCAATTTCGATGTGCCGTGGAGGGCCGGGAAGTTGCGGGTTTTGTCGTAATTTTTTATCAGACCGCGGGCAACGGAAACCGGCGGAAAGGCCATTTGCGCGGGCAGGAATCCCATTTCCGATAATGCGGGCGCCGGTAAAGGATTGGTTTTGAAAAAGTTGTGCGCGTATTTTTCGACCGGGTAGGAGGCGAGGTAAAAGGGCACTTTTTCAGGCGATACATTTGGCCCTGACGACTTCATCCCCCGGGTTTCTAATTTTTCCAACCAACGGCGGCTGTAAGGGGTGAACACCGTGTAAGGTGTGCCATTACTTTTCAACACCTCGTCTTTTTCAAAAATGACGTGGTCTTTGTACGTGTGAAAAGGAATAGTGCGGGCGGCTAAAATGTTCGCCACTGAAGCGTCCCGTTGGACAGCATAGGGTTCAAAGTCGCGGTTGGTGTAAACCGCAGCGATGTTGTATTGCTGCAGCAGGGCTGGCCATATCTCTTCGGGCGTACCGTAACAAACCAGCATGGTACTCCCCATCAATTCCAGGCTGTTTTTCAGGCCAAGAATGCTTTGGTGAATAAATGTTACCCTTGCGTCTTGTTTGTTATCGAGATCATCCAGAATATTGCGATCGAAAATAAAAAGAGGCAATACGGGATGCGGCCCCTTCAGGGCATGGTACAAACCGGCATTGTCGTGGAGCCGCAGATCGCGCCGGTGCCAGAAAATGGAGACTGGTGTGTGCATGATAGGCCGAAACAAGCGCCTGATTGGAAAGTTTTCAGAACCGGGGCATTTTCTGTTATTGCTAATTTATTCTCATCTTCACGCCATGTTTACCCTACAAAGCGATACGCGCTGGTCCAAATTTGTCTGGCTGCTGGTGGCAGTCATTTTTATAGCTGATTTGCTGCTGCCCAGGCAGTTCAACATCGTTTTTGCCTACCTGCTGGCACATTTCATGGCTATTTTTTTTAAAGAAAAGGGCGATGTGTTTCTGCTGGCGGTAGTGACGACGACCCTGACTATCATTTCCGTCTTTTTCAGACCGCTGGATGCCCCGGTGGAACAAATCCTTTTCGAGCGCATTCCACCGGTGCTTAGTTTTTGGGCGGCTGCTTTTTTTGTGATGCGTTTCATGGTGTTGAGAGAAACCGAACAACAACAGGAAGGCCGCTTCAAAGCCTTGTTCGAATATGCTACCAGCGGTATTTTGATGACGAACCGCAAGGGACTGATTGTCACCGCAAATCCTGCCCTGGAAAAGCTGTTTGGATACAACATCGGCGAACTGTCGGGCCAAACCATAGAAAAACTGATCCCGACCCGTTTATCAGAAAGCCATGTCGAACACCGCGAACATTTTCATGCCAATCCACGTCCGCGCAGCATGGGTATGGGATTGAATCTGAGCGGATTGCGCAAAGACGGTTCGGAGTTTTCGGTTGAAGTAAGTTTAAGTCCGTTTAAAAACCGCGAAGGTGATTTTGTGGTGGCGTTTGTCATCGACAATACCTTCCGTAAAAATTATGAAGACTCCATTATCAGGCAAAAATCGGAACTGGCACAGCTATCGGAAGCCCTGCAACAATCGAATGAAAGCCTGGAAAATAAAGTGGTTGAACGCACTCATGAATTGGAGCGAACCAAAAATGACCTGGCTGTTGCCTTAGACAAAGAACGCGAATTGGGCGAATTGAAAAGCCGCTTTGTCAGTATGGCTTCCCATGAATTCCGCACACCACTTACCTCGGTATTGTCGTCGGCTGGTTTGATCCTGCAATACGCTGACCGGCAGGAGATCGGCAATATAAAAAAACACGGCGAGCGTATTAAAAATGCGGTCAACGGCCTGAATACCATTCTGACAGAATTCCTTTCGCTCGGCCGCCTGGAAGAAGGCAGAACCCAGGTGAAAATGGAAGAGATAAACATTTCTGACTGTATTGATGATGTTCATGCAGAAATGAAAAACCTGTTCAAAAATGGACAACAATTAATTTTTGAACAGAAAGGCGGCGATATTGCCCGGCTTGACAGCGGCCTGCTGAAAAACATACTCATCAACTTAGTCTCCAACGCAGTCAAGTATTCGCCGGAAGGCTCCACTATTTTACTGCACAGCACGATAGGCGACGACGGTATTTGTATCCGAGTGCGCGATCAGGGGATCGGGATTCCCGAAAGTGAACAAAAACATTTGTTCGACCGCTTTTTCCGGGCAACAAACGCTACCAATATCCAGGGCACCGGATTGGGTTTGTATATTGTGCAACGTTATGCCGAAATGATGAACGGGGAGGTGGGATTTACCAGTGAAGTGGAAAAAGGCAGCGAATTCTGGGTGAAGTTTCCAGGCGAAAACAAGAAGTGAGAAGTGAGAAGTGAGAGGTGAGAGGTGAGAGACATCCCCCTTGGCGACTCGGATGGTTTTAGTTTGGGTTTTCCCGGCCTGTAATCGTGAGTGGTGAGTCGCATTCCGTGATTAAGATTTTTGAGTTCCATCTTCTAACGAGATGCCACTCACGACTCACCACTCACGGAATGCGACTCACCACTCACAATTACAGGCCTGAAAAGCAGATGCCAAAACCATCGAGCCGCCAAGCGGGATTCTCTCACCTCTCA
>JAYSZC010000900.1:0-7491 GCA_043738235.1 Lewinellaceae bacterium
CGTTAAACTATAAGTTACCACTTCAAACCATCAAACTTTCAAACCCGTCAAACTTTCAAACACCCATCAACCAATTACTGGGGCGTAGTGCCTTTTGTAACAGGCTGTTCTTTGCCCCTCACGTCGCCCATCACTTCGATAAAGGTCTCTGTGGGGGTGGTATTGGCAGTAACCGTTACTTTTTTGCTTTGACGGCCTGGTTTTCCTTTAGAGTTGAATTCCACTTTGATCTCACCGAATGCGCCTGGAGCGATCGGCTCTTGCGGCCAGGTCGGAACGGTACAGCCGCAGGAACCTTTGGCATTGGTGATGAGCAGCGGTTCGTTGCCTGCGTTTTTAAATTTGAAAACATGTTTAACCACTTCGCCTTCATCAACAGTACCAAAGTCGAATTTATCATTTTCGTACTGAATAATGGTAACAGGGCCGCTTGGAGCCAGGGTACTGTTCACGTTGGTACCCGGGATATTGCCGGCAGTATTTTCAACTCCACCATCTTTGGCAACCATAGAGGCTGCTGCGGATTCGCGGAGTTTGTCGCCTTCAGATTTGAACCAGTTTTTAAAACCACCTCCAAACAGATTTGCGATCAGGAGCAGCGCCAATACTGCAAGTAGGCCTACCTGGATTTGCTTATTTTTTTCCATTGTAAAAGAATAAATGGGTGAGAGAATTTGAGTGATAATTTTCGATTGTTCTGGGCGCAAAATTACACCTTGTTGGCAAGCCGCTCACCGACTTTATTTTGGTTTGCAAATGTTTAACACGGATTTAGATAAAAAAAGGAACACGGATTGGAAGGATTAGACACGGATTTTTTCAATACCGTAAAAATCCTAACGAATCAGGGTCGTATTGCCCCGAAGTATTTCTGTTGCACCATCCATATATTCCACTTCCAATAGCCAGACATAAACGCCGGGATCCATTGCCTGTCCCCTAAACGTACCATCCCAGCCTGTATCGGGATCATTCGGGGTGAAATTGCCGGATTCGTACACCAATTCTCCCCACCTGTCGAACAGCCTGAAGTCGAGTATATGGGCAGATGTCTGTCCGTGTACCAGCAGGCGGTCGTTGGTGCTGTCCCCATTGGGCGAGAAACCCGTTGGTACAAATATCCTGCGCGGTTTTACAACAGTGATCCGAATACGATCCTGGGCAGGGCAGCCGAGCGAGTCGGTTACCATGATGTCAAAATAATTTTCATAATACAAAGAGTAAACCGAAGGGTTGCTGCAATCCAGGCAACTGAGCCAGGTACTGTCTTCGAGGCTCCATTGGTAATTGATAGTGCCAAGTCCATTGGTTACTAGTGCCAGTAGTTGGGTATCCTTGCCCAGTTCGATGCTAAAATCAGGGCCGACATCGACTTGTAATGCGCTGCGTTCAGAAACTGTTATGGGAGGCAAAATGGCCACACAACCGTTTTGATCTATGATCCTGGGCATGTACACACCCGCTCCGATGCCAATTTGTTTGGGCGAACCGTTCCAGTCGCCGTTGTCCAGCGCATATTTATAGGGCGGTGTTCCGCCTTCGGCACGAATGTTAATTTCTCCGTCTTTGCCACCATGGCATTTCGGGTCGCGTTCTTCCGCAAATCCGCTGACACCGGTAGCCGGTTGCAGGATAAGGGTGGAATCGGGTAATACACAACCATTCTGGTCTGTCAAAGTAATATTAAAACTGCCGGCAGGAACCCCTGTGGCCTCCTGGACGGTTTGTCCGTTTTGCCACTGAAATTGATAGGGGGCAACACCTCCGGAAGGTCGGGCAACAATAGATCCGCTGCTTTCTCCAAAACATTTTACATGCGTTGACAACAATTCGACGCTTAAAGCAGCCGGTTCCAATACCGTAACGCTGATCGTAGCAGGGCAGTTGTTCGCATCGGTTACGGTTACGCTGTAAGCGCCTGCTTGCAGGTTCTGTGCGAGGGAATCTGTCTGGCCGGCGCCTCCCGTCGACCAGAAATAAGTATAAGGCGTGCTACCGCCATAACCATTGGCCGAAGCCCATCCGGTATTGCCGCCAAAACATTTTACATCTTCATGTGCTAAGATGCGCGCCTCTAATTTTTCCGGATTGCCGACCGTGATACTTTGTTCATCCACACATCCCTGAGCATCAGTAATCGTCACAGTGTAGGTCTGTGTCGCTTTCAACCCCGTTGCGATTCTGGTATTTTGTGGAGGTACTGTATTCCAGGCATACTGGAAAGCATTTACATTAGCGGAGTCGATGGCATAAAACACACCAGTCACGATCCCGATGCCATCCGAACCGGCATTACAGCTGGGATTTCTGGCTTCTGCATATCCGAAGAGTTCCCCTTTCTGAAATATCAAAGTCTGGGCGGATGCCGGGCAGTTGTTGGCGTCGGTGACGGTGACGGCATATTCGGCAGATGACAAACCGGTCACAGTTGCGGTGTTGGTGCCATTGACGTTCCAAAAATAATTGTATGGCGGAGTACCGCCAATGGCCAGTACCGTTGCCGTGCCGTCGGAAGCCAGGAAACAAATCGTATCTGCGATGGCGGGCAATGTCAGCAAGAGTTCCGTTGCAGGCTCATTTACTGCTGTATTGTAGGTTTTTGTACAACCCGCAGCATCGGTGACGGATGCGGTATAAAGGCCGGCGAATAGATTGTTCAGACTTGTCCCGGCGCCGGTATAGTTGGCCGGCCCGCTCCAGGCGATGTTATAACCCGGCGTTCCGCCCTGGGCGACCAGGCTGATTTCACCATTGTTTTGCCCTTTACAAAGCACATCTTTCGGGGCGGTGGCTAACTGGATTTCAGTGGGTTGGGTGATGCTTGACTGTAAAACCTGTGTGCATCCATTGGCATCCGTCACAGTAGCCGTGTAGTTGCCGGCGGGCCGGTTAATCAGGTTGGCGCCGGTTTGTCCGGCACTCCAGTTGTACGTATAGGGGCCGGTTCCTCCCTGTACCTGGGTGGCAATTTGACCGTTCGCGCTACCAAAACAGGAGGCAGGTTGAGGAATAGCCGTGAAGGCAATGGCAGCAGGTTGTCCGATGGTAGTGGAGGCTGTTGCGGTACAGCCCTTTTGATCCGTAACGACGACTGCATAACTGCCTGCGCTAAGGTTGTTGGCTGTTGCATTGGTCTGGACGGGAGTGCTGTTCCATTGAAAGGTATAACCTGCATTGCCACCCAGCGCGCTTGCCGTAGCAGTACCATTTGCCCCAAGATTACAGGAGGCATCCGTCGGGTTAATGATGACCGACATCTGGGTAGGTGAAGCGACACTTGCCGCTTGCTGCGCGGTACAGCCATTGGCATCGGTGATCGTTACCGTAAAAATCTGCGCATTCAGGTTGACGGCAGTTTGTACAGTTTGCTGGAGAGGATCGCTCCATTTATAATTGTAAGGCGCCGTACCTCCGGTAGCCGTTGCAGTGGCGGTACCATCGCTGTTCCCAAAACAATTGGTAGGTGTTGTCAGGGTACTGGCAGTCAGTTGTGCAGGTTGTGAAACAAAAGCGGCAGCAGTTTCGGTGCAACCGCCTGCATCGGTGATCGTAACCGTATAATTGCCGGATAAAATGTTGTTATTCAACTGATTAGTAATATTATTGCTCCATTGATAGGTATAGGGAGCAGTTCCCCCGGCGCCAAAGGCCCCGATGGATCCATTCGGCACATTGAAACAAGTGGCAGCCGAAGGAATAGCATTGAGTGTAAGGTCGGTCGGTTGCGTTACAGAAGCAGACGCTGTGGTGCTGCAGCCATTGGCATCTGTGACGGTGACCGTGTAAGCGCCTACGCTGAGGTTGGTAGCTGTTGCGGTGGTTTGCGCAGCCGGATCATTCCATAGGTAACTGAGGTTGCCGGTACCTCCCGCTGCGGTAGCCCGGAGCACGGCATTGTTGCCCCCAAAACAGGATACCTGCTGCTGTACACTTATCGTATTGGTCAGTGCAGGCGGGCCGGGAACCGTGACGTTCAGGGAAGCGGAACAATTGGAATTATCGGTGACCACAATTAGATAGTCGCCTGCAGCGAGCGATGTAAAGGAGCCGGTTGTATTGCTTTGAGCGCCCAATTCAAACGTATAAGGCGGATTGACCCCATCGGGTGTTACAACAATGGAACCCGCATTTTGACCTGCACAATTGACGCCGGTAATGGCCAGGGCATTGGTGGGCGACTCACAATTGACACAAGTAGCGCTGCCTATATTGGCCGAACAATTGCTGAATGCGCCGATACCACGCACTTGGATGGAGATACTCGAACTGGGTACCAGGTTGTTGACCTGGTGCTCCATCATACTACTTGGAGACACCCAACCTGCACCATCTACATTCACCTGATAATCGACAGCGCCGGGTACGGCAGTCCAACCGAATGAAATACTGCTGCTGCTCGAACCGGCACAGGTTACCACCGGAGCCGACAGGGCAGGGATAACTTCAACAGTCACGGTATCAGTGACGCTACAACCGTAAGAATCAGTTGCAATAACACTATACGTCGTGGTTTGTGTCGGTGTTGCCAGCGCAATCGGGCAGGTTGGGCAGTTAAGCCCCGCAGCAGGCGTCCACTGATAATCAATTTTGTAAGATGGTTCAAAGGTGATCGTCCAGTTTTGGAGGATTCCGGCGAATCCGTTGGAATCATCTACTACCTGCAATCTCCAGTTTCCGTTTGTTGGATTGCCCCACAGGTCGCTCCAGGGGCCTTCCGGCAGCCAGTTTCCGGTAAACGGCGCTGCAGCGGCAGGCGCAAATGGTCCGGGTGAACTAATCACCGTGGTAGCTGTCGGCGTAAAACAGGTATTGGTATAATTATCGCCGTCGGCGCCATTATCGGTGGTAAGTTCCAGAAATTGCCCACCCGGCGATAACAGAAAAATATCGAAGTCATCGATCCAGGGGTGCACCGCATTCAGGCAAACAGAGCGTATAACGCCCGAATCCAATAAAACAGGTTGTACCCCGAACACAGTGACAGGTGACAAGGCAGGCGTGTTTGTGGGGGCAATATTAAAGACCTGGTTGTTGGAAAAAGTAGGTGGTGCAGGCAATGGGACAGGCAATGTCCCATTCAAATTCAGCGCTTGAGAACCGGAGCAAATGGTCGTATCGGCCCGAAGAGAAGGCGCGATAAGCACATTATCCCGCAGGTAAATATAAATGGTATCCCGCGTACACGGATCGCGTTGTACATCGACGGCAATATATTCGCCATTTTCGGACAGGTTGTCTTCCAACGCTACTATTGGAATATCAATCGTCGATTGGCCTGCCGGAATGCTGAGCCCCGGCGGAATCACCTGATAATCCGTACCGTTTGCCGCAGTACCCCATACATTGTAATCTATCGGGAATGCAGTGGGCGTTGGTGTCGGTAATTTGAACGTGAGCATACCATCCGCGCAGCCTTCGGTAACGGTGCCATCCAAGCTCCGGGTAGACAGTTCCACCTGCAACGAACCGGTACCAAAACTTTTGGCTTCCAGAAAAACGCCTGAATCATAAATGCCGTCACTTACATCGGCAATGGCTAATTTGATGGTGTATTGCTGGCAGGGCGTTACAACTGCTTCAGCCGTAAAAACATCGGTAAAACCATCATACACAGGCTGTCCTGTTGAGCCGTTGTTGTTGTTGTAATACTGAACGTTCAGGGCAGAGCAATTGTAAATCGGATTCGCCGGGTGGACATTATTGATGGCAACGGCCAAACCCGTGCCCGGTACTTTGGCAATATTCAGGTTATTGTAATTGCCGCCGAGGGGATTGGGGCCGCTGATAAAGAACCCGAATACGTCGTTAAAAGAGCTACATGCAAATTCCGGGTATTCTTCCGAACCGAAACAGTAGCGGAATCGCAGCGTATCTGCCGTTGGAATAAACGTAATGGAATAGATCGCTACGTCGTTCAAACCCGCCGTTGCCAATGCGGCTAAGCTGGCATCGGTCGCCGTGCTGGCATTGTCGTGCGAGGCAAAGTCAACACCCTGTTCGTCGCTTCCGAGGGCCGTACCGTTGGTAGTAGCCACACCCGTCGTCATCACTATGCCGCGTTCAATACCTACCGATGGGGTGCCGCCGGTAAAATAGCCCACTGCGGAATTGATCCCGTTGTAAGAGATATTGGTTACCGTCACACCTTCTCCCAGAAAAATATTGGAGATCAGGTTTTGCGGGGTAAAAGGGGGCGTATTAGCGCCGCTTACTTGTAATACCTGTGCTTGTGCGAGATTAGAAAAGGCCGAAACAAGGAGGGCCGCAAGCAGCAACTGGGAAAAATAGTAGCGTTTAATGTTCATCCGGTGGAAGTGATTGGTTAATACCCTGATTACTTTGTCAGGAGATTAGAAATATTTCAGGGGAAACTGAAAGTTCAGTAAGGTTGGCCGGAGAGCGGATTATTAAATTTAAAATTTGTACGCCGAAAAGTAGTGCTTTCTTTGGATGTGAAGCCACATTTTTTCTCAGTAATTTATTTTGTGGCTGTTAAAGTTATTGCCAACTTTCCAACCATCCAGCTTTCAAAAGAGGCCGGATTAAGCAGCCCACATCCCCTAAAACCGGCCTTTTATCTAATTTTAAGATTACTTGGCCCCAGTGTTTGTTTCATTTGCCGGTTATTTAAATTATGAGCCAGTACACTATTTCATCCTCCATAGCCAGTTAATTTTAACACAATGAGTCAATTTTTCAAGTTCATGTTTGCTTCCTGCCTGGGTACCGCCCTGGCATTGATTCTGCTGCTTTTCATCGGATTCAGTACGCTTGCCGGTTTTGCCAGCCGCGCTTCCGAAAAACCGGCCACAGCCATTAAACCAAATTCCGTTCTCGAACTGAAATTTCCTTCGATGATGGTGCCTGAAAAAACCAACAACCTGCCGCTCGATCCTTTTGATCTTGAGCAGAAAGATGTGCTGGGTCTTTCCGATATGGTGCAGGCTATCCGTAAAGCCAAAGAAGACCCCGACATCAAGGGTATTTACATCAATGCTTCCTTCGTGGCAGCGGGTAAAGCAACTTCCTCCGTATTGCGCGCAGCATTGCTTGATTTTAAAACCTCGGGCAAATTCATTGTTTCCTACGCCAATTATTACACGCAAAATGCCTATTACCTGGCTTCTGTGTCTGACAGCATATTGTTAAATCCCATCGGTGGAGTGGATTACAGGGGGCTTTCCTCTACCATTACCTACTACAAAGGGATGTTAGACAAATTGGATATTCAGATGAAAATCTTTTACGCAGGCAAATTCAAAAGCGCCACGGAACCCCTGCGCATGGATAAAATGAGTCCTGAAAACCGCCTGCAGGTGCGCGAATACCTCACTGCGCTCAACGATATTATGATGCGCGATGTGGCTGCCAGCCGCAATATACCCGAAACCGAACTGCGCCGTATTGCAGATAGTTTTGAAGGACGCGGCGCCGATTTGGCCCTGAAAGCGCGTTTGGTCGACCGGATTGCCTATGAAGACGAGGCTTTCA
>JAYSZC010000901.1:0-2942 GCA_043738235.1 Lewinellaceae bacterium
TGAGGCGGACATCGCGCTCGGCCATTCCTCATCCCTCATTCCTATATATCACGCTCGGCCATTCCTCATCCCTCATTCCTCATCCCTCGTTTTTCACGATCCCAGTTCCGTCGCCCGCTGCAAGGCCGCATTTGCTCCGGCCACAATATCTGCATGAAGCGCCGTTTCCCGGAATACCCGCAGGGCCGCTTCCGTGGTGCCGCCTTTGGAGGCCACTTTTCCAATCCAACTTTCGCAACTCAGACCGGCCTGGTTGTACAGGTCGAGCGCCCCAGTGAAGGTCTGGCTGACCAATAATTCCGCTTCCGATTCTGAAAATCCCATTTGTTGTGCGGCTTCCATCATCGCATTCATAAAAAAGTACACATAAGCGGGGCCGGAACCGGAAATAGCTGTGGAGGCATCGATCATTTCCTCGCGTTCGACATACAAGGTTTTACCGGTGGTATTGAGCAGGTTTTGTACCATCACCAATTCGATGCGCGTCACCGGGTCGGTGGAAGTAAAAGCGGTCACGCCCGCCCCGATTTGGGCAGGCAGGTTGGGCATGGCCCGGATGATTTTATCCACGCCCAGCGCTTTTGAAATGGTAGCCATGCGCACCCCCGCCATAATGCTCAAAAAAACCTGGCCGGGTTGCACGAAATCGCGTATTTCTGCCAATAATTTGCCCGAATCCTGTGGCTTTACGGATAAAATCAGCAAATCCGCTTCCGGTACGCAATGCCGCGGATCGCTGAAGAAGCGCCCCTCGTGCGTCTGACTCAGTAGATTGGCTTTTTCATAGGTGCGGCACAATACCATCATGTTGCCGGCTGGAACAATGCGGCTGCGCAAAAAACTTTGGGCATAGGTGAGGCCCATATTGCCCCCGCCGAGAATGAGAATATTCATGGGTAAAAAAGATATACGGGTTTTGAGTGAAAAAGCAAAAGACAAAGGGCAAAAGCGCAAAAAGCAATTTCCCAAATTATCAGAAAAGCAAAGAAATAATTAGTTGTCAATATTTTATGCGAATAATGGATTTGCGGTAACCCATGATTCGCATAAAATATTATTTTTCTACAAATGCCCATTGCAATTTTGCCCTTTGCCTTTCTTTGCCCTTTCACTTATCAGGCATAATAGTTTAGATTAAATTCTTTGCAAATGCTTGATTAACAACACTGATAACCAATAACGAATAACTGATAACTACTTACAAATGCTTGATTATCAACACTGATAACCAATAACTAATAACGGATAACTATTTGCAACAACGATGCACATGAAACAAATCAATCTTTCCACGACCTCCTGGCTGCTATTGACCGCCTTTTTTTGCTCCTGCCGGCAACAGCCGCAAAGTAATGATAAAAAAACAGAGATGCAGCAACGACCTGCTTACGCCATTGCCATTCACGGTGGCGCCGGCACCATCACCCGGGCCGGCATGACCCCCGAAAAAGAGGCAGCCTACCTGGCGGCCCTCGACTCGGCCCTGCTCATTGGAGAAACGGTGCTTCAAAACGGTGGAACCGCCCTCGATGCCGTGGAAAAAACCATCGTTTTCCTGGAAGATTGTCCGCTGTTTAACGCCGGGCGCGGCGCGGTGTTTACCCACGAAGGCCGCAACGAACTCGACGCCAGCATTATGGACGGGGCCACTCAAAAAGCGGGCGCCGTGGGCAGTGTGATGACGGTAAAAAACCCCATCCAACTGGCACGGGCGGTGATGGATAAGTCGCCGCACGTATTCCTGAGCGGACGCGGCGCGGAACAGTTTGCTATTGAAAATCAAATAGATACGATTGATCCCAAATGGTTTTATACAGAAGAGCGCTGGAAATCCTTGCAGGGAGTGCTCGAAGATGAAAAAACGAAAGGTAAAACGGGCAGCATAGCGCCGGAAAACCACGACTATAAATTCGGCACCGTCGGCTGTGTGGCTTTGGACAAACAAGGACACCTGGCGGCTGGAACCAGCACCGGCGGCATGACCAATAAACGATGGAACCGTTTGGGCGATACGCCGGTTATTGGAGCCGGAACATACGCTTCCGACGACGCCTGCGCGGTATCCTGCACCGGCCACGGAGAGTTTTTTATTCGTTATGCCGTGGCCCATGATGTCTGGGCTTTGATGTCGTACAAAGGTTTGTCGCTGGCCGATGCCGCAGATTTTGTGGTCAATAAAAAATTGGTTGAAAAAGGCGGCGAAGGCGGCCTGATCGCGGTAGACAAAAATGGCAATATCGCACTGCCCTTCAATTCGGAAGGCATGTACCGGGCTTATGCCAAACCCGGCGAAAGGAAAGTGCTGATTTATAAATAGGAAATAGTAATGGGCAAATAAATATGGTACGCATGGAATCAAATACCTCGCAAATCATTGTAAACGAGCATATCGTACTCGCTCCTTTTCAGCAGGAAGACAAAGCCGCCCTGATTCGCTACCTCAATGATCCGGTATTGTACGCAAATACCCTGAAAGTGCCCAACCCCTACACAGCGCTCCACGCGGAGGAATGGTTGCTGCGGGTAGAAACGGAAAAAGAAGCGCCGGGCGGCATAGCCAACTGGAGCATCCGCCATGCAGAAGCCGCACTTATCGGCGGCATCGGCGCTTTTCTAAAAACCGGTCTGGACGGCCACCTCGACGAAATCGGTTACTGGCTGGCAGACCCTTTCCGCAGCCGGGGTATTATGACCGAAGTAGTGCAATGTTACACCCAATGGTTGTTCGATACGCGCCCGGCCCTGGTACGCATTGAAGCGGGCGTTTTTGCCCATAACCCCGCTTCGGTAAGGGTATTGAAAAAAGCGGGATTTGTGCAGGAAGGATTTGCCCGCCGCTTGCACCAGAAAAACGGCGTTTATATCGATGCTTTTCTGATGGCGAAGATCCGCAGTTAGTTATCAGTTATTTGTTATTAGTTATCAGTGTAAAAACGCTTAGT
>JAYSZC010000902.1:0-2925 GCA_043738235.1 Lewinellaceae bacterium
AAAAGAACAGTTTTATCCTTCCGGAAAAATTTCGTAGCGAAATTTTTCTAACCCAATAACTTCAACAATAGGAAATTCAATTTTTCGCAAAATGTCAAAATGCCGATCTTCGCTTACCAAAAATCGGGCTTGTGCAGCAATGGCACAATCGGTGAATTTATTGTCATCAGGGTCGACTGTAACTAGATTCCAACTGTAATAGCGTTTAATAAGTTCGACATTGGGTAAGTCGAGAAGAGCATCGGTAACGGCGTTGGCAAGATCGGGCGAAGTATGTCGTACAATGACTTCCTCATACTCAAATAGAATATCATACGTCAGGCAGAGCGTGTACTTTCCTTCTATCAATGCCAACCAAACCCAATGAGTCTTGGATCGGCTTGAAAAACAGGTCAGCAGAATATTCGTGTCCAGTACTATCCGCATATCATTGAGGAGAGGAAGACGCTTTGTGCTGGTAAGGCGTGCGCAGATGGGTGTTCAGGAATTGGTCCATTGTTTCCTGTGACCAAGCTTTTTCATCCCAGGCTTTGTCGGCTAGTTGTACAACCCTTTGAAGTTTATACGCCAGCAAAATCTTTTTCAAATCAGCCAATTCCGCTTCGGAGAGGTTGTCAGCCAGCAATTTCAGAATTTCGACCTGTGCATTGCTCAAAATATTCCTGGGTTGCTCCATTTTGTGTTATTTTATTGCAAAAATAAGAGTTTTTAAACATACTTTTAAAAAAGGCCGCACCGTTTTTTATGCCCATTCGCATATATATACGCCTCCCTTTTCCCTATATATACAAACTGCGGCGACACATCAGCGCTACGCGTCTATATATACGCCATATATGATATGCTGCGCCTATATATGACAATATTGTGAAGCAAGACTTTTACGCGTGTAGGGCGTCGCGCCGCCGAACAGGGTTCGGCGGTACGTGCCGGGAATTCTGTTCAAAGGGTTACTTTGTCCTGGCAAGGCGGAAACCCACGTAGCTGAGGCGAACATAGTCTGCGACGCCGCGGCGAAACGCCACACGGCATTCCTGTGGGTAGTCCAGCCTCGACCCGCCGCGTGACACGCGGTAGGAGCCTGAGTCAGGCCCGGTCGGATTGGTTTGGCTACCGGAAGTGTAAGCGCCGGACCAATCGCTGCACAATTCACTTACATTGCCGCTCATATCATGCAGGCCTAAGGCGTTGGGGCTGTTCAGGCTACCCACCGGAACTGTTTTTGCACGGTATTTGCCGGCAACCGAATAGGGTTTTTCGTAAGAGGCGCTTGCATTAAAATTAATTTCCTTCGGATCGGCGGTATTTTTTCCGTTGCCAAACAGGACAGCTTTGCCGCCGCCCCGGGCAGCGTATTCCCATTCGGCTTCTGTGGGCAGCCTGTAGTTTCGCCCGGGGTATTTGGCATTGATTTTTTGCAGGAATTCCTGTACATGGTCCCAACTGACCTGCTCCACCGGACAGATATTACAATTTTTGAAATACGATGGATTGTTACCCATAATCTCCTTCCAAAGTTTTTGGGTCACTTCGTATTTTCCGAGGTAAAAATCGTCTACTGTAACCCTGTGCGCCGGCTTTTCGTCATCAGAGCAGTCTTGTTGCTCGCTGGTGCATCCCATGTCAAAGGCGCCACCGCGAATGAAGATCAGGTCGTCGTTGGCGACGGCAGGCGATGTAGCACTGCTTTTCTCTGCGGCTTCGGCTCTGTGCCGCCCATTCGGGTAGTCTGACAAGTATTTCTGATACCCTTCCGGTATATTTTTCTCCTCCGCCACCTGCCAGGCCAGATCATCCCGCCGGATTGCCAGATCCTGCTCAATAGCTCGGATACCCGTCTGCGCCTTGTCCTGAAACTCACCGTTGGGGAATCGTTTCAGGTAGTCATTATACGCTGCTATGGTGTTGGCCGCTTTGGCGGTTTTCCAGGCTTGCAGGTCTTTTTCCATTTCGTCATTTGCAGCGGCGTCCGTTGCGGCCTTTGCAGGGTCGGTCGCCACAGGCGCTACCGAAACAAACAAAAACGAACCTTTCTGGTCGTCGCCGAATTCCGTCAGCCGGGGTTTTGGATTGGCGAAGCGCAGGTAACCCGCCAGGCCTTCCGAAGTCAGGATACCATCCTGCCGGGGCCCGTTGCGCAGGCCTTCTAAGAATTTCCGGGCGAAATTGGAGCGCTCGGGCACCTTGTCTTCCGAGCCGTCGGAGGTAAAAACGATGCGGCTTTTATCCGTTTCGTTGGTAAGCAGCAGTTTGTCTCCTTCGCTGAGTTCGCCGGGGCGTGTGAAGTTGTCCGCGCCCATCTTCCGGTTGTACCAGTCCGGGTCAAAAGTGACCGAGTAGCAGGCGTCGATGGCCAGCAGTATATGGCGGCAATCAATCCTGTTGATAAAAGGCCGCCAAATCTCATAAGCAAAGGCGGTGGAGTACAGTTTTTTCACATTCCCGTCCGTGGGAACAAAATAGCCGTTGTTGTCTTCCGCGATGCCGTGCCCGGTCAAATAGATCAGCAGCTGGCCTGTGCTGGGGTAGCGTCCCTGCGGGTTTTTGGCATAAAAAGACTGGTACTCGCGGAGTTTGGCGCTGATCTGGTCGAGCGTTGGGTTTTGCACGATTTCAGTCTGGAAACCGTAGCGCTCGCGCAGTTCTTTGGCGATGGCTTCGGCATTTTCGATGGGTTTGCTGAGGTCGTCGAAACCGGAGTTGGGCCCGTAGTCATTGACGGCGAAAAAAAGGGCGTAGTCCTTGCCGGGGCGCAGGGATGCATCCGGGGCGCTGCTGCTGAGTGCGAAGGCGGCAAAGAGCAAGAGGTACAGGCTTGCTTGTTTCATAGGGAATGGCAGGAATAATTAAAAAACGCTCGAAAGATATTGTTTTTTTTATTGTATAGAGTTGTGTCAAAAGGCCCAGCGGGCCTATATCTTTGTA
>JAYSZC010000903.1:0-2923 GCA_043738235.1 Lewinellaceae bacterium
TTCATGGGGCACAATACTGGCGTATTGCATGGTCAGAATTTGCAACATGGGTTGAAAGGGACTTTTCAGGCGCAACTGAAAAACGGAATCGTTGACGGCCACAAAAGCCGAATCAACAGCAATCCTGTCTTTAAATATCCAGGAACCCGGTTTGGGCCAGAAAGCATCGAGCAATCGCTGGAAACTGTACACCACATCGGACGCCACCATGCGGCGACCCTTTCCTTCGGGAAAAGCCTCATCGTCGTGAAAAAAAACATCCTGCCGCAGCAAAAACCGGTAAGTCAGCCCATCCGGCGAGATACTCCACTGATGCGCAATACAGGGCTGCACACGCAGGCTGTCGTCGAGTTGTACCAAGCTATTGAACAAACAATCTACTACCCAAATATTGTTCTGAGTGCGGGCAAATGCCGGGTCGAGGGAGGTAACGGGATTGTGCTGATTGTATCGAAAAGACTTGCGGGTTTCCACAACTTTTTTAGTACGGCGACATTGTATCTGAGACAGTGTAGCCGTCAAAAGCAGCAAAAAACCATATTTGTAAAGATGCTTAGAAAACTGACTTGACATTCTATCTTTGGCTTAACAAAGGTGTTATTGGGATATTTAGATATTATGATATTGAGATATTTTATTGAAAATCAACGAATTGAGTAATAATATCTCAATATCCCAATAACTGATATCACAATACTATTCATCATTCCAAACATAACAGCAGAAAAACATGGAAAAACGCACATTTCTGAAAACCGGTATGATACTGGGTGTGGCCGCCGCCGCCGCTCCTTTTTTGGAGGCCTGCAAAAGAGCAACAAAAGAAACGCCCACAACCGCAGCGCCTGTCATCCCGCCGCCTAAATTGCGGCGGAGTAATCCTTTTGATCTGCCGGCATTGGGCTATGAAACCAGCGCCCTCGAACCCCATATCGACAAATTAACCATGGAAATTCACCACGGTAAACACCACGCTGCCTACGTCAGCAACCTGAACGATGGGGTGAAAGGCACCGTTTACACGGATTACGAACTGGAAGATATTATTGCGCGTATTTCCACTGCCGATGCGGATAAAAAAATCCGCAATAATGCAGGCGGGCACTGGAACCATAGTTTTTTCTGGCAAATCATGTCGCCCAAAGGCGGTGGCATGCCACAAGGTGCGCTGGCGTCTGCGATCAATGGAACGTTCGGGTCTTACGATAAATTTAAAGAGGAGTTTTCAAATGCCGCGAAAGCTGTATTCGGCTCCGGTTGGGCCTGGCTCTCCGTCGGCGCGGATAAAAAGTTGTTTATCAGCAGTACACCCAATCAGGACAATCCGCTCATGATGCAAGTGGTGAAACAAACCGGGACGCCTATACTCGGCCTCGATGTGTGGGAACACGCCTATTATTTGAAAAACCAGAATCGCCGTCCCGAATACATCAACTCATTTTACAATGTAGTGAACTGGTCGGAAATAGGAATGCGGTATCAAAAAGCCATAGGCTGATTTAAATGCAAAGTGCAAAGTGCAAAGTGCAAAGGCAAAAGGCAATTTTGACCCTGTGGTCATTTTTGCCCTTTTGCCTTTGCCCTTTACATTTTTACTTTGAACCTACACCATGTTCTCCGGAACAAACCTATCCAGGTTTTCCGGGTACTCTTTGCGGAATGCGTATTTCAGCAGATCGTAAGTCGTCACGATTCCATGTAAAACATGGTCGTCATCCACAATTGGAATAGCATGGAACAAGTGTGTCATCAGCACTTCGGCTGCTGCTCCCAGGTGGCTGTCCGGTTCGAGCGTAGCCAGTTTCCGGGTCATCACTTCTGATATTTTGATTTCAGCTGACTCGTCCGCCGATTTCCCTAATTTGAAAATATCCCAGGATGTTAGCATTCCGACTAATTTATTGCCCGCATCCACGATCGGAATGTGGTGAATACGTTTTTTTAGCAGAATCTCCCTGGCATCCCCCAGGGTATTTTCAGGGGTCAAGGTAACGACTTCAGTCGTCATAAGCGTTTGTAATCGTTCGTTCATCATAGGATGACTGTATTTATCTTTTTTGTTCTTAAAACGATTTTTGTCCGAGCCGAAAGTAAGGCTCTTCCCGGCTGTGTACCAATAGGAAGCGAGGATTTCCTTTAAAATTAACACTTGCCGGCTTCTTGAGAAAAAGAGGCATAACAAAGAGTGCAAAATAAGATGATTGATATGAGTCGCATAAAATGAAGTTGAGGCGAAATAAAGTGGTCCGCCATTGCCTTGGGTGCGCTAAAACAGGGATAGCAGCATCAAAACGCCATTTGAAATTTTGCTCTAAGCGCAAGCGGTGTCGTATTCGGCAGGTTCAGGTAATTCAACCTGCGAACGACATCTATCCGCAACACCCTGAAAATGTTGGAAATGCCAACACTGGCTTCTATGTAAGGTCTTGCTTCCAGGGTGTAAGTGAGTGATTCGCCTGCATCATTTTCAGGAAATAACAGCAACCCATTGTCCGCTTTGGGTCGGTTGCGTTCGTCCAGGCCGCCCCAAAGGGCTTTGAATGTTACCACTTCCCTGAGTTTTAATCTTCTGAGCAGCGGGATGCGATTGAAAAAGAAGCCGGCAAAATTGTGGCTGATATTGATAGAGGCGAACTTATCGCTGACAAATTCAAAATTATTCATCAGGTTGTAGTCGTTGCTGCTGTAAGAAAAAGTCTGATTGGCGGGGTGAAGCACCAGCAAGGTGTAGGGTAGCTGACCAAAAACGCGCCCTGCTTCTATGGTTGCGTCGGCCCAGCCGAACGGACTCAGGTAGATACCCTTACTTACTTTGGCCCGCAGAACGTGGTAGCTATACTCGCCTCCCATGACCCCTTTCAGACCGGCGGTATACCACAGTTGAAAAGTAGGGTATTTGTTAAATGTATATAACCGGGCATCG
>JAYSZC010000904.1:0-2923 GCA_043738235.1 Lewinellaceae bacterium
CAGATCCCCTAATTGTTCCTGCTTTACTTCCATGATCAATGAATATCTAGTATGTCAATGAACTAAACGCAAAAATTTAAGCGAAAGGGGTGTTTAAAAGTTTAGTAAACGTTGCACGGAGCCATTTTCGGCGGCCTTTTGTCGTAGTTGGAGCATATCTGATTCCATTTAATAGATTATCTTGCATCGCATTTTTTTCGATGCAACATGCAACGTCTTTTCAAAACCTGGGTCTTTTCACCTGACCGGAGTGACCCTGCGCAATGGCGGCTTCCGGTAATGTTCCTTTCTCCTTTCATTCATCACTAAAAGTTTTGCGTATGAAAACTAGATACAGCGCCTTCACCATGCTTCTGCTTTTCTGTTCGGCTTTGATGGCACAATCGCAAAAGCGAATTGTTATTACTACCCCCTCAGATTCCAAAACCGGTACTTCCTTTTTCAAAAATGAGGATTTCACCCTGCTCTCAGGTTCGGACAAACATTTTTTTATCAACAATGAGCGCAATCCCTGCAAGGTTTTTATCGGCGTAGGCACCGTTCGCCATGCTGAATCCGGCGGATTAAAAGTGGACTACACCGTAGATAATACGCCCGCCACTACCTATGGCGTCAAAGCCGGCGACGTGATTCTTTCCCTGGATGGCGTAGCAGTGCGCACCCAGACTGAACTGGAAACGGAAAGGGACAAACACCAGCAAGGCGACGCTTTTACACTGCGTATCCTGCGCGACGGTCGCGAAATGACCATTGATGCCCGTTTTAAGGAATGCAGCGAGGAAGAGTTGGAACAGAACCTTGGAAACGAAATAAACCGCGAACAGCGCATAGAACGGCATCGGGATTTTATGCACCTGATGCCCCGAATGGCGGAAATGAGTGATAAATTTGAGTTCAAAGAGCGCCCGATTTTAGGCATATATAAAGATGAAGATGCCAAAGGAAACGGCGGTGTGGTGATCAAAGAAGTGATAAGCGGCAAAGGCGCCGAAGCAGCAGGACTGCGTGCCGGCGACATTATTACCGTTGTCGACGGCAGGTCACTGGCAGAAGGCAGTTTGCCTTTAGCGCTGACCGGCCACAAAAAAGGCGATCAGGTGACGGTTGTGTACCTCCGCGACGGGCAAACGCTGGAAACGGAAGTGACGCTCAGCGCTGATCGCAGCGCAGTGCACTCCATGATGGAACGCGACCCTTGTAAAGTATTTATCGGGGTCTATACTTCCGATTTTGCATCAGAAGGAAAAGGCGTGCGCGTTTCGGGCGTCATCGACGGAACACCTGCCAAAATAAGCGAAGTGCAACCCGGCGACGTGATTATCGCATTGGATGGTCAGCCGGTCAGCACCAACCTTGAGCTCCGCATCGAGCGCGATAAACACCAGCCGGGCGATCCGTTCCGCCTGACGGTGCTACGCGATGGCTCGACGGTCGAAATTCAGGCTACCTTTAAATCTTGCCCAAAATCAGAAACGACGCTGATAACGGTACCAGAAACCCTGGAACTGACGCCTGATCCCGTTCAGATGAAAACGGAAACAACCAATCCGGAATCGACCCTTCAATTGGAGGTATTGGATGTATTCCCCAATCCGACGCTCGGTCCTTTGAATATCCGTTTTGAAGCACAGGCTGTTCCGACCGACGTGCGCATTACGGACGCCGCCGGTAAAATGGTTTACAGCAATGAACTCAGCCAGTTTAACGGGTTTTTCAACGAACAAATTAATTTAGACGGCAAAAGCCCGGGTATTTATACCATTACCATTCAGCAGGACAAAAAGGTGTTTTCCAAAAAGTTTGTGCTGATGTCGAGGGTGTAAACAGGGATGAGGAATGAGGGATGAGGAATGACAGAGCGTGATGTCCGACATAACAGTCGGTCATTCCTCATCCCTCATTCCTCATTCCTGTTCTTTATACTCATGTTCCCTTTTGACCAGAAAAAACATGAAAAACATCATCCAGCGGGCAAAAACGTAAGACATCCAGTCGAGAAATTTGTCGGCAATGCTTCTTTTTTGGCTGTATGTATCCGCAGTGATAGCCATAGATTGCGCCATCAAGGCGGATAAGGTGTTTTGTGTAAGGGTTGCAAAAGGGCCATCCAGCACCTCTATATTCATTTCAATGCTGCTGTATTCGCTCAGATGGTTCAGGTTATAAGAACCGATCGTCACCCATTTGTTATCCACAACGGCTAATTTACCATGCAGGATGCTGTCGTGCCATTCATAAATGCCAATGTTGTTTCTCAGCAACCAGCGGTACAGGTAGGTTGTGGCGCGTTTAGCCATGACTATATCCGATTTTCCCGGCAACAACACGTTTACTTGTACCCCGCGGCGGGCCGCATATTTGAGTGCCCTACGAATGCTACGGCTGGGTAAAAAATAGGACGCTACAACAGTAATCGACTGTTGTGATTTTTGAAAAGCCGCCCGGTAGCCCGCGAGAATTTGATTTTTGCGCCGGAACCAGTCGTTTAAGGAGGGCCTGCTCCATGACTTGCCAACATGCAGGTTTTCAGTTTTCAGTTTCTGATTTTTGATTTTCCCAAAATATTTTTCCCGGTAAATACGCTCACAAATGTGCGATATATCCACACAGGCCGGCCCTTTGATGCCAATGGCAAAATCGAGCCAGGGTAGTTCCTGTTCATTACCACGGTATTTGTCGGCAATGTTGATGCCGCCTATCAGCGCTTCGGCATGATCGGCTACCACCACTTTGCTGTGCATCCGGCGGCCTACACGGAACGCATAAAATCGTTTGGGCAGGGGCGAAAAGAATTTAAACTGCACGCCGATTTGCTTCAAATCTGCGATAAACTCAGGAGACAGCGATTTTGAACCGTAAGAATCGACTGTCATATAAATTTCAACGCCTCTTTGTCGCGCTTTTTTCAGCGCTGCCGTTACTT
>JAYSZC010000905.1:0-7406 GCA_043738235.1 Lewinellaceae bacterium
GCGGGCAGTCTTTTTATCAGAAACAACCCGAAAGAGGCGCTTTTCTGGTTAAAAAAATATGTTTTCAGATCAGGCGACCCCTATGATGTTTTTGAGGAGTGGCTCGATATTTTTGAACAACACGGGCTTCAGGCCCGGTTTAATTTCCTCGGCGAACGCCCGCGTTCCAGCGACTGCTATTACTCAATTCGACACCCTTTTCTCCGGCAAACCATAGAAAAAATAGCCGCCCGCGGGCATGGCATCGGTTTTCACCCTTCCTACGAAGCCTTTGAACAGGAACATTTGTTCAAACATGAACTGGAATCTGTCAGGCAGGTTTCTCCCGTTCCGGTAACAAGCGGCCGGCAGCATTACCTGCGCTTTGCTGCGCCTACGACCTGGCTTATGTGGGAAAATTCGGGGATGGAATGGGACAGCACCCTGGGGTATTCGGACGCCGAAGGGTTCCGATGCGGTATTTGCCACGATTTTCCGGTATTTGATTTTTTAGACCGGAAAATGCTCCGGCTGCGTGAAAAACCGCTGATTGCGATGGATATAACCCTGGCCTTGTATCAAAAGTACACGCCTGCCGAGGCATCGGAACGTTTGGCGCAACTCCGGCGGCAGGTCGTGAAACACAAGGGCGAATTTGTTTGTTTATGGCATAACTCGTCGTGGAACACCTACTTTTGGGCCGAATGGAAGGAGGTTTTTCTCCGGTTTATTGCTATGTAAGTAGTTATCCGTTATTAGTTATCGGTTATCAGTGTTCATAATCAAGCATTTACATTGCCCTTTGCAATTTTGCCCTTTTTCTTATGATCAGATATTTATTCTTGTTTATTATTGGTTTTAGTCCACTGTTCGTATCGGCGCAGGATAGCGGTGTGCCGTTTCAGGCGCCAACGTATCACCTGCTCGGACGCCTCGAGGTGTTGACGGGCGTTCCAAGCCCCATTCACCCGGAACTGCGCGAAATCAGCCGCCAGGATGCCGCAAATTATGCAATGACTGTTGATTCCCTGGCTTCTTTGCAGGGGCGACTCGACCAGGCGGATATTCAATACATTTTTGATGACAACAATGATTGTTTGCCGGACAGCCTGTACAGGCGTAGTCGCAAACCTTTATTCAAATTCTTATATCGCTCGCCCGCCAATATGCTCGAAGTGAATACGAAGGATTTTACCCTGCGGGCAAATCCGATGGTTCATTTTCAGGTGGGAAGTGAAAAGGGCGACCCGGATCTGTTGTTCCAGAACCAGCGCGGTCTGGAAGTGCGCGGCGCTGTGGACGATAAAGTGTTTTTTTACACCAATGTAGTGGAATCGCAGGCCCGGTTTCCCGATTATGTCGGCAACCGGATCGACGCATTCACGGCTATTCCGAGGGGCGGTTTTTATAAATCGTACAACCCGCGTTTTCCAAAGGTGAAGAATGCCTACGATTTTAATATCGCCAATGCCATCGTGGGATTCCACATCACCCGGCATGTGGGACTTCAACTCGGTCATGGCAGGCATTTTATCGGCAACGGCTACCGTTCTTTGTTCCTCTCAGATGTGGGAAGTCCGATGTTTTTCCTGAAACTGAATACGCGGGTATGGAAATTCCATTACCAGAATATTTTTATGGAACTCACGCCCGGCACTGCCAACCGCTCCGGGAGTCTGCGCATTCCGCGCAAATACGCCGCCATTCATTACCTGAATTATAAAGTCACGCCCAATTTTTCTTTTGGATTTTTCGAGTCTACGATCTTCAACAGAAGCCGGCAGTTTGAATTCCAGTACCTCAATCCGGTCATTTTATACCGAACGGTGGAAGGCATGATCGGCAGTCCTGACAATGTGCAAATCGGGGTGGATGTGCGCTGGAACCTGTTTAAAAGGGTGCAGTTGTATGGACAATTTTTAATCGACGAGTTTGTTTTCTCCTCTGTAGTCAGCCCGGATCAAAGCGGCTGGTGGGGAAATAAATTCGGCATTCAGGCGGGTCTAAAATATTACAACGCTTTTGGAATCAATCACTTGGACCTGCAATTTGAATTTAACAGCGTACGGCCTTACACGTATTCGCATTTTGATTCGCTCAATAGTTACACCCACTACAACCAACCCCTGGCGCATCCTTTATGGTCTAATTTCAGGGAAATGATCGGCATCGCACGCTTCCAGCCGCATCCGCGCCTAACGCTCAACGGGCGATTGATTCAGGCCAATATCGGCGACGACACGCCCGGGCAAAACTGGGGCAACAATCCCCTGCTGAGCAATTCCTCCAGGGTGCAGGACTACGGCAATGAAATAGGCCAGGGCGAAAACGCGCGTTTGCGCATCCTCGGGCTGGATGCTGCCTGGATGTTGCACCACAACCTGTTTTTGGAAGGAAAATTCCTGTTGCGACAAAAAAACAGCGACAACGATGCGCTGGATTTGACCACACGCGTGTTCAGCATCGGCATCCGTATGAATATTTGGGGGCGGGAATACGATTTTTAATTTTATCAAACCACCTAAATCTGCTCATGGCTTACTTCGCACATCCGACTGCTGTAATCGACGACGGTTGCATCATTGGCAACGGATCAAAAATCTGGCATTTCAGTCATGTCATGCCTCAATCAGAGATGGGTGAAAACTGTATACTGGGGCAAAACGTTCTGGTGTCGTCCCACGTCAAACTCGGCAACAACGTGAAGGTGCAGAACAATGTGTCTATCTACACAGGCGTCGTATGTGAAGACGATACTTTTCTCGGGCCGAGTATGGTGTTTACCAACGTGATTAATCCGAGAAGTTTTATAGAACGGAAAGACGAATTTCGGACAACTTTGGTAAAAAAGGGCGCCACCATCGGCGCCAATGCAACGGTCATTTGCGGCATCACCATCGGAGAATATGCGCTCATCGGCGCCGGCGCGGTCGTAACCAAAGATGTGCCGGCGTTTGCTTTGGTAGTGGGCAATCCGGCGCGATTAATCGGTTGGGTAAGCCGATATGGGCATCGCCTGTATTTTGATGAAAACAATCGCGCAGTGTGCCCGGAAACCAAAGAAGCATATACAAAAGCAGGTTCAGTTGTTATATGGACAAGATAATCAATCAGTTAGATGAAAATGAGCCGCGTTGGTTTGCCGTGTATACACGTTCCAAAAGCGAGAAGTTTGTACAACGCATGCTCAGCAAAAAGGGCTTGCAGGCTTATTTGCCTTTACAAAGATTAATGCGGCATTACACCCGGAGTACGCGAATGGTGGAAAAACCGCTTATCAATTGTTATGTCTTTGTCAAGATTACCAAGAATCAATACGTGCCGGTGCTGGAAACGGAAAATGTCAAAGGTTTTGTCAAGTTCAACAAAAACATGATCGCCATACCGGAAAACGAAATCGACATTCTGCGCCGAATTACCCTGGAAGACGGACTCGACGTAGAAGTTATCCAGGGACATTTAGACGAAGGCGATGCCGTCGAAATATCGGCGGGCGCCTTGATGGGCATGAAAGGCCGTATCGTTAAATCGGAAGGAAAACGCAAATTTCAGGTGGAACTCAGCTACCTGTTTCACAGCCTGCTTATCACGATTGACGCGGCGTTTCTGGAAAAAACCAAATTTGGTTATTAGTTATCGGTTATCAGTTATCAGTTATCGGGCTTTCAGGCTGAAACGGAGAAAGAATGTAGCATCCATTTCCCTATGCCGAACCAGATAACGGATAACGGATAACTGATAACTGATAACTGATAACTAATTACCAGTAATGTCCTTAAATTTGCACTCTAATAAGACTGACCCGTGACGAAAAACATATTCGACAGCCTGAACCAGGCCGCTACATCCCGTATTCTCGTCATCGACGGGGCTATGGGTACTATGATACAACGCTACCAGCTGCAGGAAAACGATTTCCGGGGAGAGCGGTTTCGCGATTTTCACAAAGATTTGCAGGGCAATAACGACTTGTTGTCCATTACCCGCCCGGATGTGATTGAAGAAATTCACCGGCAATACCTCGATGCAGGCGCTGATATTATTGAAACCAATACATTCAGCAGTACCAGTATCGCACAGGCGGATTATGACATGCAGGATATTGCCTACGAACTCAATGTGGCAGCCGCCCGCTGTGCACGGAGCGCTGTGGATGCGTATCTGGATAAACACGGTTCGGAGCAAGCCAAATTTGTCGCCGGTGCAATTGGGCCGCTTAACAAAACCCTGAGTCTTTCGCCGGACGTCAACAATCCGGGATTCCGGGCGCTCACGTTTGACGAGGCCAAAAATGCTTATGCCGAACAAGTACGCGGTCTGATAGACGGCGGCGCGGATATCATTTTGGTGGAGACCATTTTTGATACGCTCAACTGCAAGGCCGCCCTCTACGCCGTCGACGAGGTTTTTGAGGAAAAAGGGCGAAAATTGCCCATTATGATATCGGGAACGATCACAGACGCATCCGGTCGCACCCTGAGCGGCCAGACCGTGGAGGCTTTCTGGATTGCCGTGAAACACGCGCGTCCCTGGTCGGTTGGACTGAACTGTGCCCTGGGAGCCGAAGAAATGCGCCCGTATATTGAAGTGTTGTCCAACATTGCCGATTGTTACATCAGCGCGTATCCGAATGCAGGTTTGCCCAATGAATTTGGGGAATACGACCAGACGCCGCACGAAATGTGCACATTCATCGAAGAGTTTGCGCGTTCGGGTTTTGTGAACGTTGTAGGCGGTTGCTGCGGTACCACGCCGCCGCACATCGAACATATTGCCAAACACGTCAAAAACATTGCGCCGCGAGTACCCAAAGTGCCGGAAGGGCCTGCTTTGAGCATGTATAGCGGCCTGGAGCCGCTTATTTTGCGGGAAAACATGAACTTCGTCAATATCGGTGAACGCACCAACGTGACCGGCTCTGCCAAATTTGCCAAACTGATCAAGGAAGGTAATTTTAACGAAGCGCTCACGGTGGCACGGCAACAAGTGGAAGGCGGCGCCCAGATCATCGATGTCAACATGGATGAAGGGCTGCTGGATTCGGAAAAGGCGATGGTCGATTTCCTGAACCTGATGTCTGCCGAGCCGGATATTGCGCGGCTGCCAGTCATGGTAGATTCTTCCAAGTTTCAGGTGATCGAGTCCGGTTTAAAATGTTTGCAGGGAAAAAGTATCGTCAATTCCATTTCGATGAAAGAGGGCATCCCCGAATTTATCCGGCAGGCAAAAATTTGCCGCCGATTTGGAGCGGCGGTGGTGGTCATGGCATTCGACGAACAGGGACAAGCCGACACGATGCAACGCAAAGTGGACATCTGTCAGCGCGCTTATAAAATTCTGACCGAACAGGTCGGTTTCGATCCCACAGACATCATTTTCGACCCCAATATATTCGCGGTGGCAACAGGCATTGAAGAGCACAATGAGTATGCTATTCACTTTATTGAAGCGACCCGCCAGATCAAAGCCAGTTGCCCCGGCGCTAAAATAAGCGGCGGCGTCAGCAATTTATCGTTTTCATTCCGGGGCAATAATGCAGTGCGGGAAGCCATGCACTCCGCCTTTCTGTACCATGCCACCCGCGCCGGCATGGACATGGGGATTGTGAATGCAGGGATGCTCGAGATTTACGAAGAAATTCCGAAAGAATTGTTGCAACGTATTGAAGATGTGTTGTTTAACCGAACACCGGACGCAACCGAAGAATTGGTTAAATTAGCGGAATCATTTAAAAATACGGGCGGGAAAACCATTGAGGAAGACCTTGCCTGGCGCAATGAGCCGGTGCAGCAACGCATCATCCATGCCCTCGTCAGGGGTATTGACAAATTTGTGGAAGAGGATACCGAGGCCGCCCGTTTGTTGTACCCCTCTCCTATTCAGGTGATCGAAGGGCCGCTGATGGACGGCATGAATGTGGTGGGCGATCTATTCGGCGCTGGCAAAATGTTTTTGCCGCAGGTGGTGAAATCGGCGCGCGTGATGAAAAAAGCGGTGGCGTATTTAGAGCCGTTTATACAGGCCCAGAAAGGCGGCAATACCAGCGCCAAGGGAAAAATCCTGATGGCTACCGTAAAAGGAGACGTGCACGATATTGGTAAAAACATCGTCGGCGTGGTGCTGTCCTGCAACAACTATGATATTGTCGATTTGGGCGTCATGGTTTCCGCTGATAAAATTTTGAAAACTGCCCGCGAAGAAAATGTCGACATTATAGGCCTTTCGGGTCTTATCACGCCTTCGCTCGACGAAATGGTACACGTGGCAAAGGAAATGCAGCGCCTCAACTTCCATATCCCGCTGCTGATCGGCGGCGCCACCACTTCCAAAACGCATACGGCCGTAAAAGTTGAGCCGCAGTACTCGAATGCGCCGGTGGTGCATGTGCTCGATGCTAGTCGAAGCGTGGCGGTGGTCAGTTCACTGCTCACGAAAAACGAGGCTGATAATCAGGCGTTTATGGACGGTGTTCGCCAGGAGTACGAGCAGATTCGGATACAACGCGCAGGCAGGCAGTCTTCCAAACAATACTTGTCGCTGGCACAGGCGCGCGCCAACAAATGGCAGTTAGACTGGGAAAATTACACCCCGCCACAACCTATATTCAAAGGCATTAAATCCTTTGACAATTACCCGCTGGAAGAACTTTCCGAATACATCGATTGGACGCCGTTTTTCCAAAGCTGGCAATTGGCAGGCAAATATCCGGCGATCCTGGAAGATGAAGTCGTTGGCGTGGAGGCTAAAAAACTCTACCATGACGCCCAGGTCATGCTCCGTCAAATCATCGACGGGGAATGGCTGACGGCACGCGGTGTGATCGGCATTTTCCCGGCCAACAGTGTCAACAGCGATGATATTGCGGTGTATAGCGCAGATGGTGACAACCTTAAAACACCGTTGCTTACCTTGCACCACCTGCGCCAGCAAAATCTGAAGGCGGCAGATCAACCCAATTTTTGCCTGAGTGATTTTATCCAGCCGGAAAACGACCATCTGCCACCGGATCATATCGGCGCTTTTGCCGTTACCGCCGGCATCGGTATCGAGCCGCATGTCAAACGTTTTGAAGCAGCGCACGACGATTATTCCGCTATTATGCTGAAAGCGCTGGCCGACCGCTTAGCCGAGGCATTTGCTGAACGTTTGCACGAGCGTGTCCGCAAGGAATTCTGGGGCTATGCCACCCAGGAAAACTTAGACAGCCAGAAACTGATTGACGAGGCTTATGCAGGTATTCGCCCGGCGCCCGGCTACCCGGCCTGCCCGGAACACACCGAAAAACGCAGTCTGTGGACACTGCTGCAACCGGAACAAAACGCCGGTATGATATTAACGGAAAGCTGCGCCATGTATCCCGCCGCTTCTGTCAGCGGCTGGTATTTCAGCCACCCGGCATCCAAATATTTCGGTTTGGGACAAATCGG
>JAYSZC010000906.1:0-7405 GCA_043738235.1 Lewinellaceae bacterium
CTCTGCGACCAGGTGGTAAGCGCGGAAGATGTGCAGTTGTACGTGTACCCGAACAAGTAAGTAAAAGGGCAAAGGGCAAAAATAGCTACTCGGCAAATATTGCCTTTTGCCCTTTGCCTCTTGCCCTTTTACCCCTGCTTCGCCAGCAACCGCTCCCAGTCTTCTGTAGGGATGCCTTGTTGTTGTCCAAGCAACACGGCTTCACGCAGCAGCGCGTCGGCTTGCTCCTTTTGCCCGGCTTTTCGGGCGATTTTGCCGGCGTTACCCAGTCTGGCAGGCGTTCGATCCGCTTGTAGCGCCTGATGGAGCCATGCGCTCGCTTCTGCCAGCGCGACTGGATCGTCTACGTAGCGCATGTATTGCCAGGCAATTCTATCCATGCAGGCGAGGTATTCTGCGTTGGCAGCACTCAGATTCGGGAGCAAAAACTGAGGCGTCCAAGATTTCATAAGCGTCACATAATCACCCACTTGTTTGGTTTCGAGCAGATAACGGGTCTGATAGCCGTTGTGCTCCAGGATGTTTTTGGGCGTTTGTCCGGCATAAAGCATGTCGGATGCGGCAATCACTTGTTGGAGTTGCAGATCGCTGTGTTCGGCCACGGCGGACTTGAATTGTGTTTCCAGCAGGGTTTGTGCTTGCAAGATACACACCGGCGCCTGTTGGTGTTCCGCGAGATAAGCAAAGGCCCGGCCTTCGATATCTGTGCAAAATGCTGCTACGATGCGTTCGGCGACAGGCTGCCGGAGTGAGTCGGCAGGAAAAGTGGCGCAAAAGGTTTCCAGCACTTCCCGTTGCGTCTCCTGGTAAGCGAAATGCCGCAATAACAGCAGGTATTCGGCAACAAAAGACAACGAAACCGGTCGTTTCTCCCATTTTTGGGCAAAGGCATCGAGGGTTCGGCCATAGGGACTCCGGCTAAAAAGGGTATCGACCTGCACCATAAAATCATCGGCTTCCCGGTAGCTGCTGAATCGCCCTACCTCGTCGCCGCCGCCCGGCATAGCGACCATGAAAGTGGGCAACCGGAATGCCTGGTAGCGCATGGCAATCCACCGATCGCGGTCAAAATCCACGCGATACGACACGAAATGCCGGTTGACGAATGCGGCGACATGGCTCTGTGAAAGCACCTGCTTTTCCATCATCTTGCAGGGTTTGCACCACTCGGCGGTAAATTCGACCAGCACAGGTTTGCCGGCGCTTTCGGCATAGGTGAGCACTTCGTGCCATTTGCCTTCATACCAGCGGATTTTTTCCTGTGCCTGTGCAGACAGTTCAAAACGCAGGATTACAGCGAAAATCAGGAGTATCAGGGATTTATTCATCGGTGAAGTATTTTGTTCGATGGTTGAAGGATTGCAGTTATATTAACGCTACATCACAAAATCAAGGCAAAACAGCGACACCCAGCCCACGCCGGATGCCGCCGTTCCCTGATTTTACTTCGGCAGCCACTCCGGTATTTCATATACAATACCTGTCATGCCGGCTGCTTCCATGGCGTTTTTGAGGCGCTCGGAGACGTAAAAGCCTGAATTGTAATTTTTAAATCGAAATAAATCCAAAGTTATGTTTTCAGAAAAAATCACTGCTTTTTCCATTTTTACGTCGTCGGTATGTTCCATCAGATACCTTCCAGAATTTTCAAATTGTATCTCTTCTATTGCTCCGCTGGGGACGATATGTTGAAATATACTCGATTTCCAGTCTATATATTCGTCCTGACGCGGCCAGGGGAAGTATATCAAATGATAATCAACGATTTCATTTGGGGTATGGACAGGTACAGGAAAGTATTGGTACTCATCCCAAACAAACCCTTTGAGCAATGCTAATAACCGGGTGCTGACCATAAAATAATTCCTGTCCACATTAACTGCGCTTACCCAATCTGTTAGTTTAGCCCTTTTTGCCAACTCAAAATAAGGGAAAATAATATCGAATTCAATAGGTCCTTTCAAAGGTGTCATAGCGTAACTGTTTTCCCCCCAACGATCCATCGGCCAAGGCCATTTTTCCTGGACTTGAGGGAAATCCCCGATTATGGGACCTTCTACTGATTGCTCTAATTTAAACAATTTCATCATGGTACGGATGGTACATTTACTCCATTCAGGGTTAAATCGTTGATTTTAACGGTGGGATTTAGGTTAATATGATTTCTTATGTTATTTTCTAATTCAATGAGTTTTTGACGTGCCACATCAACGGGAATTGAGCCTGTTCCATAGTGAAATTCTAATCTAGCCCAAAGTTCTGACATTTTTGCCCTAACTTTATTATTATAAGCAGGGTGATATGCGTGAACCCCCGTGCCTGGATCTGCCCTGAATCGTTCCAGTTCGATTCCGTTGTCCGGGTGGTTCATGTGAAAGTTGCCCTTTCCAGCATGTTGGGTCAATTCATGCTCTGCAAGTTCCCATGGGACAATATGATGCGCCTCATGAACAGAGTTGGTTATCCCAAGAATCTTTCTCAAATTATCTCTATTCCCAAAATCAATCAAATTGCCTACCTTTTTAAATGGCAAACTATGGCTTATCCCATTAAATATCACTGTTAAGCCTGCATACTTTGCCCCGGTCGCAAACCATCCTGCAATGGGCAAAGTTGCGGAAAAACTTAATGTGGCGTTCATTAAATCACCCTCAAAGGTGTAAATTACACCATTGATTAAATCACAAGGTTCTCCGGCAGCGGGAATCAAGCCGCAAAGATCAAATGCAGTGTGAACATAACCGATAAGGGTCCTGTAGGCAGCAGTGGAATAAATATTCCAATCTGAACAGGCGATGCCCCCGTTTGCCTGCTGACACTCCGTTCTATAAATGGCGGAATTGATTACGAATTCAGCGATCAGAGCAGGTTCTATAATATTATCCTCGGCTGTAAAGTGTGGGAAAACGCCGTTGTTATTGGCTGTAGTATACCACTGAACGGTCTTCACAGCAGCAGCATCCCACTGATGAGATACCAAGAATACATTTATTTGAGCAAACTCCTCGGGATTTTCACTCAGCCACCCGGCTTGCGCAGCACTCAACTCACAATCAAACACTATTTTTTTCAATACATCACAATATTGGCCTTCGCTGATGAGAGGCTTCGGGTCGTTCGGGCCTACGGGTGTCTGGTTGTTGGTACCGATGGAATTGTCATCACTTGGAAACTCCTTGCAGAAATTATTCAAAATCGGAGCCAGGTTAGGATTCGCTAATAAATGATAGTAATCATCCTGTGAAACCTCGTTTTGCTGCAAGAATTCCTTCAACTGTTCCGCCAACTCCGGTGTAAAGCCGGGAGGCAACACACCGCCGGTGGAGAGAAAAACCCCTATGGGAATATTCTGGGTAATCCAGTCTGCAAATTGAGTAGGCGTCTGCGGGATTGGCCCGCTTGGGCCATATCCACCACCACCACCACCACCGCCGCCGCCACCGCCAGTGCTGCCACCGCCACCGCCGCCGCCAGTCGTTTCGCAATCGATAAAGGTTTCTACCCAAACAATACAATCCATGCCGTTCACCGGACAACATTCGCGCACCGTCCAGCAATACAGGGTTAACTCCGAATAGGATATGCAGTCTGCTGTGCCATTGCCCCGGTCTTCAAGTTCACCCGCTGCCTTCATTGTGACAGTCACCGTATCTATTTTTTCTGTGGGTAGGCCGTTGGTCATTACACACCCGAACTGGTAGTTGTAGTCCAGGTCGAAGATCAAAAACTCGCCCGAAAAGTCGGCCAGCGAAAGGCTGTCGCTGTGGGTGGCAAAATAGGCGGAATCTGCCCTGTACATCAACAGTTGTCCGACTATGACACTTGTGCTGTCTTTGCTCAGCAACATGACGATATTAGCCTGACTGTCAGTGGCTTTGGTTATCAAAGAATCGCCCTCTAAAGGAACGACAATGATTTCCTTGCCTGATTGGGAATAGCCGGACATGGCTCTTTCCCAGGAGGGGATGACGGGCACAATAATTTTTTCTTCCGCTTCCGTCAGGGAAGATACCACCGGACGGTTGTTAAACCAGTCTTTAGCCTCTCCCATTGTAATAGGGAAATGGGGCGGTTGTTGTGACGGGTTGACCAAAGAGAAATCTTTTTTACAGCCCCACAGCAAGGCGAGAAATAGCAGGGTAAATTGCAGGATAGTGTGCTTTTTGAGCGCGTATTTCATAAGTAGTTCGGTTGTGAAAACAATTTTGTGATGTATGTTCGCTCAAAAGTATGGACGAAGTCTTCCGCCATCCTACATTTTGCCTTCCGATGAGCGGAAAGAAATTGCCGATGATCGGCAATCTTTACCGGAAAATCCGATATTAGCTCCTGCAAGGCTTTCATCCTGACAAACTTCATTTATGATCACCGGAAAACACATTCGACTTTTTAGACACTTACGCAATTACAAACAGAAATATATAGCCCAAAAGGTGGGACTAAGCGTCCGGACTTACCGAAAATTAGAAAACGAGGAAATCCCGCTGACGGATAGCAGGAAAAAAGCAGCACTGAAAGCATTGGGAACATCTGTTGAGGCAATACTTCATTTGGAGGTATCAACCCACCAACGCAATCCGGAGCATTCAGCAGAAAATGACAATAAACTTGTTCAGGCTTTTTTACCTTCCGAAAAAGAACTGTATGAACGCCTTTTAAGCGAAAAAGAAGCGCTTATCAAACAGAAAGATGAAGAAATCATCTTTTTGAGAGATGTACTGCGTCGTAGATAGGTGATGTGCAAATAGAAAGCAATGATTACCTTTGCCGCGATCCTAATTGTAAGCATGCTTACAGTGCTGCTGCTGAAACCAGAGTAAACGTTTACCAAACCAGATTTTAGCCCGTCTTGCTACTTGCCCGACGATTGCGTTTCCGGGCATAGTATTTTCTAATTATTTGGAATTCAATTACTTACAAAAATTACTCACAGCAGTATGGCAAAGCGCCTCTTACCCGTCGGAATCGACGATATGGCTTTTTATGTGCCGAAATTGTACCTCGATATCCGCACGCTCGCTGAAAAACGAAACATAGCCTACGAAAAACTGTCTCATGGCCTGGGCTTGCACAAAATGGCCGTTTGCGATGTGCACGAAGACGCGGCGACCATGGCAGCCGAAGCCATAGCCGAATTGATAGAGCGCAACCAACTCGATCCCCGGCGGATCGGTCGCATTTACCTCGGCACCGAAAGTGCGCTCGACGGCTCCAAACCAACCGCGACCTACGCCGTTGAAATGCTCGGACAGCGTTTTGCCGGTCGGTACGGGCCTGGTTGTTTCCGCCATTGCGATGTGCTGGATATGACTTTTGCCTGTATCGGCGCGGTCGATGCCCTGCACAATACCCTCGACTGGGTGGCCCGCGATGAAGAAAATATCGGGATCGTGGTAGCCGCAGATGTCGCCAAATACGAGCTCGGATCCAGCGGCGAATATACCCAGGGCGCCGGAGCGGTGGCCATGCTGGTACGCCGGCAGCCGCGCTTGCTAGCCGTGCGCAACCTGTATGGCGTATCCATGGAAAGTGTCCACGATTTTTACAAACCACGCCGCGAGCGGTATACCGAAACACCCGTGTTCGACGGGCAATATTCCAACCTGTGTTACCAAAACCGCATGACGGAAGCGCTGGCCGATTTTCGCCGCCGGGCTATTGCTGCCGGACTTTTTCGGGAGGATCAATACCAGGCTCTGTCGGAACGCTGGGCGCGGATGATTTTTCACCTGCCGTATGCGTTTCATGCCAAACGGATGTACGTCGAGCAATTTGTTGCAGAGCGAAAAGCCGCCGGCAAATGGGCCGCCGATGTGCAGCGTTTCGGCTTTTCGGAACCGGATCAGGATGCTTTTCAGGATCGCAGGTCTTATGAAAAAGCGCAGGCCGGTTTTTTTAAAAGTGTCAGCGAATCGGCCACGTACCGGCGTTTCGTAAACGAAAAACTCGAAAAACCGCAACGCGCCAGCCAGGAAACCGGCAACCTCTACACGGCTTCCATTTTTCTGGCTTTGATGAGTAGCCTGGAAATTGATGCGGCGGAAGGCGCCCGTTTGGCGGGCAAACGCCTCGGCTTCGTGGCTTATGGCAGCGGCTCCAAAGCCAAGATTTTTGAAGCGGTCGTACAAGCCGGCTGGGCGGACATTGCTGCAAAATTTAAGGTTTTTGAAAAACTGAATGAACGCCGCGCGATCGACTTCGAGCAATATGAAAAACTGCATACCGGCATTCAGCAAGGCTCCGTACTGGCTGAAATGAGCCGCTGGGGGCTGAAAGAAATCGGTCAAGAAGGAGTTACCCTGGGTGCACGGTATTACGAGTCGTTTTAAGCCAGTGAAGAGGTGTCATTTGCGAGGCACGAGCAAGTGACATCTCGAAACGGTAAACGCTTTTTGCCCTTTGCAATTTTGCCCCTTTGCTTAGTTTTGCCGCAAAGATGCACACATGCAAACCCTTCTGAATAAATACGCCCGCCTGCTTACGCAGTATTGCTTGCAGGTAAAAGACGGCGACAAAGTATTCATTTCCAGTAGTTTATTGGCCGAACCTCTGGTGCGCGAAGTCTACCGCGAAGCTTATGAAGCCGGCGCAGCGCTCGTGGAATGCGACCTGGCTTTCCGGGAGCGGGAGCGAATTTTTACCCAGCACGCCAACGAACAAGCCTTTCGCACCCCGCCCGTATTGAGCCGGATTGCCATGGAAACCTTCGATTGTTACCTGCATATCCGCGCACCTTTCAACCTGCGGGAGTACAGCGGCGCCACGCCCGAGCAGGCCCAAATGCGCAACGATACCCTGGCGCCCATCAACAAAGCCTATTTTGAACGCACTGCCGACTACCGGCTGCGCCGCAACCTATGCCAGTACCCCACCGACGCCTCGGCGCAGGAAGCGGGCATGAGCCTGAGCGAGTACGAACAGTTTGTGTACGGCGCCTGCAAATTGTACCACGATGATCCGCAGGCCGCCTGGCTCGAAGTCCGGGCCAGCCAGCAGCGCATCGTCGATCACCTGAACGCCTGTACTTCCGTTCGTTATCTCTCCAACGGCACGGATATTACTTTCGGAACCAAAGGCCGTATTTGGATGAATTCTGACGGCCAGACCAACATGCCTTCCGGCGAAGTGTACACCAGTCCGGTGGAAGACAGCGTGCAGGGAGTTGTTCATTTTTCTTTGCCGTGCCTGTATCAGGGCGCTGAAGTGGAAGGTGTAACCCTTTGGGTAAAAGACGGTTATATCGAAAAATGGGAAGCGCTGCGCGGCAAGGATTTCCTGGATCAGGTGTTCGCCATGCCCGGTACCCGGCGGTTTGGAGAAGCCGCTATCGGCACCAATTACGACATCCAGCGCATGACGAAAAATATTCTGTTCGATGAAAAAATCGGCGGCACCATCCACATGG
>JAYSZC010000907.1:0-7404 GCA_043738235.1 Lewinellaceae bacterium
CCGTGTATTTGATCGGCGCAGAACGCGGCTGGATTACACGCCTGCAGGCTGCGGAACGTGTGCAGCAGACCCTCCGTTTTTTAAAAAATTTGCCACAAGGCCCCGAACCCGCCGGTACCGCCGGTTACCGCGGCTGGTTTTACCATTTTTTGAATACACAAAATGCACTGCGGTATAAACAAGTCGAACTATCGAGTATCGACACGGGGCTGCTTATGGCCGGCGTTTTGTCCTGCATGAGTTATTTTGACCGCAACGACCCTGCTGAAAAAGACATCCGCGAAACAGCCGACTTTTTGTTTCGCCGCGTTGAATTCGACTGGTATCTCAACGAACACCACCGCATGAGCATGGGCTGGTTCCCGGAAAAAGGCTTTCTGGCTTCTGACTGGCGCGGCTACAACGAGGCCATGATCCTGGTGATTATGGGCCTCGGTTCGCCTACGCACCCGCTTCCTGCCGATAGCTGGGAAGCCTGGTGCAAACCCTATTTCCGCGCCGAATTTAAAGGCCAGGACATGGTCAATTTCGGCCCGCTGTTCGGCCACCAGTACAGCCATTGCTGGATAGATTTTAAAGGCATTCAGGATCCTTACATGAAAAAAATGGGGATCGATTATTTTGAAAATAGCCGCCGGGCTACCCTTGCCAACCGCCGGCACTGCATTGACAATCCTTTTAAATTCAAGGGTTACAGCGAAAATGTATGGGGCCTGACTGCGGGCGACGGCCCGGATGCTGAAATGGAACACAACGGCAAACGCATTTTCGCGCCGGGTTACGGCGCCCGCGGCGCCGCCATCGATTACCTGGAAGACGACGGCACCATCGCCCCGACGGCGGCCCTGGCATCCATGCCTTTTGCACCGGAATACGTACTGCCGCTGGCGGAAGCTTTTTGGAACCGCTGGCCCATCGGCGCTTATGGTTTCTTCGATGGCTACAATGAGACTTTTACGGATGTGGCCCGTTCGCCCAATGCTCAGAAAGAGTATCCTTTCTGGGTAGATCGCGACTATCTCGGCATCGACCAGGGGCCGATTGTGCTGATGATTGAAAATTACCGCTCCGGTTTTCTCTGGAACCTGATGAAAAAAAACCCTTACATCGTGCAGGGTTTAAAAAGAGCCGGATTTGAGGGGGGCTGGCTAGAAAACACAGCAGTGCAACAAGCGACAAAAGGGATTGCATTCGCAGACGGAGAACGGGCAAAAATAAACCCGGATGTGCCCGTAGACGCCAACAGTTTTTTTAAAAGACTGACTTACCGGGATGCGAAAGGTGAAAAACTGCACTACCAGTTGATGGAACCTGCTCCACCCGCCGCCACGGCAAAGACAGCAAAATACCCTTTAGTCATTTTTTTGCACGGTTCCGGTGAGCGGGGCACGCGCAACAATGAACAAATGAAAAACGGTGTCCACGCTTTTTGCGAAAAAGACATGCGCGCCAAACACCCCTGCTACCTGCTGGTACCCCAATGCCCGCCCGGAGAAGTATGGGGAGGCGTCACACGGGATTGGCAGCAGGTGGTTTTTAATGACTCGACCTACAGCCGTTCCGGCAAATTAGTGATCGAACTCATTGAAAAAACGCTGCGTGAAAACCCCGGCATTGATCCCAAACGGGTATACATCACCGGCTTGAGTATGGGCGGGTTCGGCACTTTTGATCTAATGATGCGCCGACCCGATCTGTTTGCGGCGGGTATGCCGCTTTGCGGCGGCGCCGACCCCGCTTTTGCCGGTCGCATCAAAAATATTCCCATCTGGGCATTTCACGGCAGGCTCGATGAAGCGGTTTACCCCAAATACGACTGGCAAATTGTGGAAGCCCTGCAAAAAGCGGGCGGAAATGTGAAATACACGGAATACTCTACCCTGAGCCACAATATCTGGGATATCACGTATTACAACCCCACTGTGCTGGAATGGCTGTTTGCACAGCGGAAAAAATGAAGGGCAGGTTTGATGATTTGAAAGTTTGATGGTTTGAGGTGGTAACTCTTGGTTTTAAGTTACCACCCCAAACCATCCAACTTTCAAACCATCAACCATTCAACCCATCAAACTATTCAAACCATCAAACCATCAAACTTTCAAACCATCAAACCATCTTTCGACCATGAAAAAATTAAAATACCTGTTCTTGATTGCCCAGGCGCTTTTTGCCGGATCGGTGAGCGCACAATTGTATAAGCCCTCGCCTGGTATAGAAACCAAAGTAAATGCCCTGCTGGCCAAAATGACCCTCGACGAAAAAATCGGTCAGTTGACGCTGTACACCACTGATTGGGGCAGTACAGGGCCGACCATTCGGGAGGGTTACAAAAATGACATTCGCAGCGGCGCCTGCGGTAACCTGTTCAACAGCCATACCGTCGTTTTTGTACGCGAATTGCAAAGAGTCGCCGTGGAGGAAACACGCCTGAAAATCCCGCTGCTGTTCGGTTACGACGTTATCCACGGCTACAAAACCATTTTCCCGATTCCGCTGGGCGAAGCGGCCAGTTGGGACCTGGAAGCCATCGAATTATCGGCGCGCGTCGCTGCGTTAGAAGCTTCGGCTGCCGGCCTGAACTGGACTTTCGCACCCATGGTGGATGTCAGCCGCGACCCACGCTGGGGCCGCGTGATGGAAGGCGCCGGGGAAGATACCTGGCTCGGATGCCGCATTGCCGAAGCGCGGGTGCGCGGCATACAAGGCAAAAAAATCGGTAATACGGATGCCATGCTGGCCTGTGTCAAACACTACGCCGCTTATGGCGCTGCTACAGCCGGACGCGACTACCACACCGTGGATATGAGTGAACGTTTTTTCCGCGAATACTACCTGCCTCCTTACAAGGCAGCAGTGGATGCGGGAGCCGCCACCGTTATGACTTCTTTTAATGATTACGACGGCGTGCCTGCGAGCGGCAATAAATACCTGCTGACCAATATTCTCCGCAACGAATGGGGTTTTAAAGGTTTTGTTGTGACTGATTATACCAGTATCAATGAAATGGTGAACCACGGCGTGATCGCCAATGATAAGGAAGCGGGCGAACTGGCCCTGAATGCCGGCGTGGATATGGATATGCAAGGCGCTGTTTTTCAGCGTTTTATGAAACAATCAGTCAAAGAAGGAAAAGTACTTCGGCAACAAATCGACGAAGCCGTACGCCGCATCCTGCGCCTGAAATTTGAACTGGGCCTCTTTGACGATCCCTTTAAATTTTGTGATGAAAACCGCGAAAAAGCCACCCTCCTCAGCCCCGCCAACCGCCAGGCAGCCCGCGAAGTATCCCGCAAGTCGATCGTTTTATTAAAAAACGACAACAACGTTTTGCCTTTGCAGCGCAGCCAACGCATAGCGCTCATCGGCCCTTTGGTAGATAACCAGAGCGAACTGATCGGCAACTGGAACGGCGCCGGAAACGCCAACGATTGTGTGACCCTGGCCGCAGGTTTGAAAGGATTAAACATCGTTCAGGCGAAAGGTTGCGAGATCGAAGGCACTGACAAATCCGGCTTTGCAGCGGCCATTGCTGCCGCCCAAAGCGCCGATGTTGTTGTTATAGCAGTAGGTGAAAAAGCCATGATGAGCGGTGAAGCAGCCTCCCGCACCGATATAACCCTGCCGGGCGTTCAGGAAGAACTGATACTTGAACTTTGCAAAACCGGCAAACCCGTTGTGGTGGTGCTGATGAACGGTCGCCCGCTCGCTATTCCCAATATTGCAGCAAACGCCACCGCCATTCTCGAAACCTGGTGGCTCGGTACCGAAGCGGGCAACGCCATTGCCGACGTGCTGCTGGGCGACTACAACCCGGCGGGCAAATTGCCGATGACCTTCCCGCGCAGTGTCGGTCAGGTACCTGTTTTTTACAATGAAAAAAATACGGGCCGCCCGTACGATCCTAATTCCAAATGGACCAGCCGATACATCGATGAAGTGAATGCGCCGCTGTATCCCTTTGGGTATGGTTTGAGTTACACCACGTTTTCGTACGGCACGCCCGTTGCGAAGCCTTCCTACGCACCGGCAGACGAGAAATCGGGTAAACTTGCACATCCGAAATACCCTGTAAAAGTGAGCATAGATGTAACAAATACCGGCAAAGTTGCCGGAGAAGAAGTGGTGCAATTGTATATCCGCGACTTGGTAGGTTCCGTCACACGCCCCCTGAAAGAACTGAAAGGTTTTCAAAAAGTAATGCTCCAGCCGGGAGAGACTAAAACCCTGACTTTTACCCTCCCGGAAGAAGCCTTTCGTTTTTACCGGCGCAATATGACATTCGGCACGGAGAACGGCGAATACGATATTATGATCGGCGGCAATTCGCAGGAGGTAAAAACGGTGCGGGTGCGTTTGGAGAAATAAAAGGCAAAACTGCAAAAGGCAATGACAACCAACGAAGTACACAAAACTTAGTGCTGAATTTTTTGGCTACCAACTAATCCTGACATACAAAACCATTCAAAATCAAGGTATTATGAAAAAAATGTTTGTACACAAACGACTATGGCTGCTTTTGCCGGCGTTGCTGCTGGCCGAGTTGGCTGTCGCCCAGGTACGTATTACCGGGCGGGTTACGGATCAGACGGACAGCACTCCCCTGATCGGCGTAACCATCCGCGAAAAAGGAGGTACTGCCGGAACCGTCACCGATTATGATGGCAATTACGTCCTTACACCCACCAATGCGGAAGCCACGCTGACTTTTGTCTACACTGGTTACTCAACAGTGGAAATTCTCATCGGGGGCCGCTCACAGGTGGATGTAACACTGGGGCAGGATATAACCACCCTCGAACAGGTGGTGGTGGTAGGCTACGGTACCCAGCGCAAAAGTGATCTGACCGGATCGGTTGGAACCATCAAAGCCAAAGAAATTGAGAAAGTGCCGACAGCTTCCATCGAACAGGCCTTACAGGGAAAAATCGCCGGCGTATATGTCACCCCGGCCAGCGGCCAACCCGGCGCAGGCGCTGTTATCCGTATCCGGGGAACGGGTACGCTCAACAATGCCAACCCGCTGTATGTGGTGGATGGGATGTTGCTGGACGATGCTTCTTTTGTCAATCCGCAGGATGTGGAATCCATTGAAGTCCTGAAAGACGCTTCCGCCACGGCCATTTACGGCAACAGGGGCGCCAATGGCGTCATCATCATTACTACTAAACGCGGCAAAGCGGGCGAAAAAGCCGTTATTCAGGTCAGCAGTTATTACGGGACACAGGCTTTAACCAAAAAAGTTCCTTTGGCCAATGCTGCGGAATACGCGCAACTGTACAATGAATTGCCGCTGCCCGACGTGTTTGCCAATCCGGCAAGCCTGGGCGCGGGAACCGACTGGCAGGATGTGATTTTCCGCGATGCGCCCATTGCCAACATACAAATCGGCGCCAGCGGTGGCACCGACAAGATGTTATACAATGTTTCGGCCAATTACTTCGATCAGTCCGGCATCCTGGAGTCGTCGCGTTTTGAACGTGTCACCCTGCGCGTCAACAATGAATATCAGCTGAACTCTTTTGTCAAATTAGGCAATAACCTGGCTTTCAGCAATACCAAGTCGCAGAATCCGCCCGGCGTCATCGCTTCGGCGCTTCGTATGCCGCCGATCTTTGGAGCGCGCGATTCGTTGGGCAATTTCTCCGACCCGACTTTTTTTGGTACCGCTATTGGCAATCCGGCGGCTGATTTATTTTACAAAAGCAACAACCACTCCAAGGGAAACAGGCTTGTCGGAACGGTCTATGCCGATTTTACCATATTTAAACACTTCTCCTTCCGCAGCAATTTCGGTCTCGATCAGGCTTATGTGCGCAGCAAATACTACGAACCGGAATTTGAAGTGTCGGTTTCGCAGCGCAACGCCGATGACCGCCTGAGCATCGGTTCTTTTGAAAGTCGCACCTGGCTCTGGGAAAACACGCTGACCTACAACCAAGTCTGGGAAAACCACCGCGTCAATGTACTCGCCGGCTACACCTCGCAAGAGTTTGGCGATGAATCTTTTGGTGGCAGTCGCGCCGAATTTGGTTCCGGACAAGACGAATTGCTGTACCTGAGTTATGGCAACGATACCACACAAATGAACTTCGGTGGCGCCAGCCAATGGGCGATGGTAAGTTATCTGTTCCGCACCAACTACACCTTATTCGACCGTTACCTGCTGACGGCATCGCTGCGAGTGGACGGTTCTTCGCGTTTTTCACCCGAAAACCGCTGGGGTTATTTCCCCTCGTTTGCATTGGGCTGGAACATAGCACAGGAGCCTTTTATGAACGACCAGAAGTTGTTCGACAGGCTTAAACTGCGGGCATCCTGGGGTGTGGTAGGCAATGATAAAACCCAGTTGTACGCTTCTTTGGGTGCTGTGCAAGGGGGATTATACGGCATTTTCGGCCCCGACGAAGCCCTGAACCAGGGCGCAACCCTCATTCGTTTGTCCAACCCCAACGTCCGCTGGGAAAGCGCCAGTCAAACCGATGTCGGCATGGAAATCAGCGCCTTGAATGGTCGCCTGACTGCTGAAATCGACTGGTACAACCGCAACACATCCGATATCCTGGCTGAATTGCCCATTCCTAATTATGTCGGCTCCGATGGCAACCCGGTGGTCAACTCCGCCGAAGTGCGCAATCGCGGCTGGGACTTTTCGCTGGGCTGGCGCGAATCGCTGGGCAAATTCAAGTACAACGTGAACGGCATTCTTTCCACGGTCGCCAACCAGGTACAAAATCTCAGCCAGGGGCGCGAGGAAATATTTGACGGCGGCACCGCACAGGGCGATTTTGCTACCCGCACAGTGGTCGGACAGGAAATTGGCAGTTTTTATGGCTACCAGGTAGCCGGCGTATTTCAGAATGCGGAAGAATTATCGAGCTTACCCAAACTGGGTGGCGAACAGGCAGGCGATTTCCGTTATGCCGACCTCAACGGCCGCGATGCACAGGGAAATCTGACTGGTATGCCAGACGGCCAGATCAACGCCGACGACCGCACATTCCTGGGAAGTTCCATTCCAAAACTGAACTACGGATTATCCTTTGGGCTGGAAGGTTTCGGGTTCGATTTTGCTGCCGACGTTTTTGGCGTGCAGGGCAATAAAGTGCTGAATGCCAAGGCTTTGGCCCGTTTCGGTACCTACAACTGGGAAAAATTCTTTTATGATGGCCGCTGGACCGGCGAAGGCACCAGCACCACCAACCCCCGCATTACGGACGGTGGTCACAACTACCGGATGTCCGATTACTGGATCAAAGACGGCTCTTTCCTTCGCCTGCGCACCCTGGTATTGGGTTACAGCCTTCCAATGAATCTGACTTCCAATATTGGAGTAAGCCGCGCCAGGTTTTATGTGAGCGGCACCAACCTCTGGACGCATCAGGAATACAGCGGTTATTCTCCGGA
>JAYSZC010000908.1:0-1184 GCA_043738235.1 Lewinellaceae bacterium
GATGAAAGAAGTTATCCGTTATCGGTTATTAGTTATCAGGGGTGGTAACGCTTGGCATTTCGAGTAGCCAAACCTTACCACCCCCTGATAACTAATAACCGATAACGGATAACTCATCCCCATTCCTCATCCCTCATTCCTGCCCTGGAATCGCCTCAATCAACCTTTTCACATATTCTTTTTCAGGGTTTAAATACACCTGGTCCGGGAAACCGATTTCCTCGATCCGGCCCTGGTTCATAATCAGGAGCCGGTCGCACATTTGTTTGATCACGCTCAGGTCGTGTGAAATGAACAGGTAGGTCAGTCCGAATTTTTCGCGCAAATCCATCAACAGGTTCAGCACAGTGGCCTGCACCGATACATCGAGTGCGGAGACCATTTCATCACAAATCAGCAGGCGGGGTTGCAGGGCGAGTGCCCGGGCCACACAAATCCGCTGGCGTTGTCCCCCGGAAAACTCATGCGGATAACGCTGAAAATGATCGGCCTGAAGCCCCACCGTTTCCAGCAATTCCACTGTTTTGTCGTGTCGTGCGCGGGCATTTTCATGGAGTCGATGCACCTGCATGGGTTCCACAATGGCTTCTCCGATGGTCATCCGCGGATTGAGGGAAGCGTAAGGGTCCTGGAAAACAACCTGTATTTCCCGGCGATAAGGTTGCAATGTTTCTGCGTTCAGTTGTTGTAAATCAACCCCTTTATACCACACCTCGCCTGCGTAGGCATCCGTCAGCCGGGCAATACTGCGCCCCAGCGTCGTTTTTCCGCAACCTGATTCGCCGGCCAGTCCGAAGGTTTCACCGGGAAATACCTCGAAACTAACATCATCGACCGCATGGAGCCATTCGACGGGGTTGCCCAGCCAGTTTTTCTTTTTCGGATAACGAACGACTACGTTTTTAATCTCCAGCACAGGCTTTTGAGCGTATAATGCTGTCTGGCGGGCCGTCGTTTCTGCGGGACTGACGACTTTCGCCTCGAATTGTTTGTTTTCCAGGAAATCCGCTACGGTGGGCATGCGGTACAGGCGCCGGCGCAGCGAAGGGCGGCAGGCCACTAATCCGCGGGTGTAAGGGTGTTCGGGTGCGCGGAGAATCTGTTCCGCCTGGCCTTCTTCCACAATTTTTCCCTGGAACATCACCGCCACCCGGTCGCAGATTTCGGAAATAACACCCAGGTCG
>JAYSZC010000909.1:0-2908 GCA_043738235.1 Lewinellaceae bacterium
AGGGACAGGGGGTGACGGGGGTGGATTGGGTGAGGTTTAATATAGGGATGAGGGATGAGGAATGAGGAATGGCCGTTGTTGGTGGGGATGCCATAGCCATAAGGCTAAGCACGATTGGTTATAGCCCCAGCGGGGCGGCATATTTGTAGCCCTAAAGCAAAGCAAAAAACACAAGCCCCAGCGGGGCGATAATGTTAACAAGAATATTACCGCCCCGCTGAGGCTGGCATTGTGATTTCCATGTTGATGCTACAAATACGACCGCCCCGCTGGGGCTAACATATTGACAACCAATAATTTTAACAAATTTTAGAGTCAATTTGAGTTTCTTAGCCTGACGGCTATAGCGGGGACGCCAACAACAGACGAAGCGGGTTGAAACCCCGTAGTAAGGTATCTGTATGTGCTCCGGCTGAAGCCGGGAGTTATTGAAACAGTGCTTTTTTACTGACAAAAATCGAGTGGCTGATATCAATAACCGCCGGCTTCAGCCGGTGGTTATTCAACAAATGCTGTGTAGGGGTTTTTAACCCCATTTATAACACCAAGGGTATAATGCTGTTTTATTTTAAAAATTAGATAAAACATTTTATTTCAAATTAAAAAAACTTGTTTTAAATTTGCCAGCCTAAGCGATAATTTTTTAAAACTCCGTTACTTTGGGCGCAAATTACAGAACAGCGAAGCAAGGAAAGGCTGCCAAACCGTCCACGAAGGACAAGAAGCAGGCCGCCAAAAACCCAGCACGACCTATGCAAGAGGTGAGTTATTCAGAAGACGACATCAGATCCCTCGACTGGCGGGAGCATATCCGCCTGCGCCCGGGTATGTATATCGGTAAACTTGGCGACGGCAGTACGCCTGACGACGGCATTTATGTATTGGTCAAAGAGGTGCTCGACAACTGTATCGATGAGTTCGCTATGGGATACGGAAAAACCATCGACGTGAGTATCAACGATACCGGCGTGACCGTGCGCGACTACGGGCGTGGTATTCCGCTCGGTAAGGTGGTCGATGTGGTGTCCAAAATCAATACCGGCGCAAAATACGACAGCAAGGCGTTTAAAAAATCGGTGGGCCTCAACGGGGTCGGCACCAAGGCTGTGAACGCTTTGTCCGAATATTTCAAAGTATCGGCTTTCCGGGAAGGGCAATGCAAAACTGCCGAGTTCCAATTTGGCAACCTCAAGAAAGAGAGCAAGTTAGAGCCGACCAAGGAAGAAAACGGCACCCTTGTTTTTTTCAAACCGGACAATGGTTTGTTCCGAAATTTCCGCTGGGTATTCGAGTATGTCGAACAACAACTCTGGAATTATGCCTACCTGAATGCCGGGTTGAAAATCCAGTTCAACAACAAAACGTTTGTTTCCAAAAACGGCCTGCTCGACCTGCTGGAGAAAAAAACGGCGGCGGAAACGGTGCGCTACCCTATCATCCATTTGAAAGGAGAAGATGTGGAAGTCGCACTCACGCACGGCGAGCACTACGGCGAACAATACTATTCTTTTGTAAACGGACAAAATACGACCCAGGGCGGAACCCATCTCAATGCGTTCCGCGAAGCGCTGGTCAAAGTGATACGCACCCACTTCAAAAAGGAATTCGACGCCAAGGATATCCGCGAAAGCGTGATCGCCGCTGTGGCTGTCCGCGTGGAAGAACCGGTTTTTGAAAGCCAAACCAAAACGCGGCTCGGTTCCGAACGGATCGCGCCCGACGGCCCGGCCATGCGCAGCTGGATGAACGATTTTCTGAGCAAAGCACTGGACGATTACCTCCATAAAAACCCGGAGATCGCCAAGGAAATGCTCAAACGTATCCAGCAATCGGAGCGGGAGCGCAAGGAAATAGCGGACGTCAAAAAATTAGCCAATCAGCGGGCCAAAGCAGCCAATATCCACAACAAAAAACTGCGCGATTGCCGTTACCACCTCAATGAAAAAGGGGCGGAAGACCTGCGCCTGAATAGCACGATCTTCATCACAGAGGGTGATTCCGCCAGCGGTTCCATCACCAAAGCCCGCGATGTCAATTCCCAGGCCGTGTTCAGCCTGCGCGGCAAACCGCTCAACTGCTATGGCCTGACGAAAAAAATCGTGTACCAAAACGAAGAGTTCAACCTGCTGCAACACGCTTTGAACATCGAGGATTCGCTCGACGACCTGCGCTATAACCGCGTTGTGATCGCTACCGATGCCGACGTGGACGGGATGCACATTCGTCTGCTGCTGCTCACGTTCTTTCTGCAGTTTTTCCCCGACCTGGTGCGCAACGGCCACCTCTTTATCCTTGACACGCCCTTGTTCCGGGTGCGCGACAAACAACAGACTTTTTACTGCTACTCCGACTCCGAAAGACAACAGGCCATCAAGAAGCTGCGCGGCAAACCGGAAATCACCCGATTCAAGGGTCTGGGTGAGATCAGCCCCAATGAATTTGCCGATTTTATCAGCGAAAACATCCGGCTCGACCCGGTTATTTTACCGGAAGACACCAACCTGGATCACGTGCTGAGTTATTACATGGGCAAAAATACACCGGAGCGCCAGGATTTTATCATCGAAAACCTGCGTTTTGAAATTGATGTGATCGACACGCCGGAAGAGGAAGCGCAAGTTTCGCCGGAAGAAGTGGCGAGTGAAGGATAAAGGGCAAAGAACAATTATGCCCATTTTTACGCAGCACTGGCTAACCGTTCTTTTACAATCGCCACCATGAAATCGCGAACGTCATCAGAGCGTTTTACCAGATCGTAAGGCAGCCGGATAATAAAATTATGTCTGCCTTTATCGTCGATCCATTCATCTTCTTCCTGATCGTTTTCGTCTTGCGTACACAAAAAAACAATGCCGACGTTTTGCACATGCGGAAACTGTGCAGCGATATACTGCGTGTCGATTTTATC
>JAYSZC010000910.1:0-2907 GCA_043738235.1 Lewinellaceae bacterium
ACCTGCGCTTTTGCGCCGGGGCAGACGACTTGCCTGTTGGGAGCCTCCGGCTGTGGCAAGACCACTGTGCTTCGCCTGGTGGCCGGACTGGAAACACCAGTCACCGGAAAAATCCAAATGAACGGGCGCACGGTGAGCGACGGCGGACGGCTGCTGGCACCACCGCATGAGCGCAATGTCGGGTTCGTATTCCAAGACCTGGCGCTCTGGCCGCATTTTACTGTTTTTAAAAACATCGCTTTCGGGTTGCAGGAACGCCGGGATGCACAGGCTGCTGCAAAAACGATGGAAATACTGGATCACTTTGGTATCGCCGATCAAGCCCGGAAACATCCGCACCAATTGTCGGGCGGGCAGAAACAAATGGTCGCTATTGCCCGCTCACTGGTGCTCGATCCCGGCGTGCTCCTCCTGGACGAGCCAATGGCCAACCTCGACGTGCAGGTAAAAGCAACCATTCTCCGGCGGTTGCAGCATCTGCAGGCGGATCGCCAGTTCACCATGCTTTACGTCACGCATGACCACCGGGAAGCCTTCCACATGGGGCAGTACATCGTGGTAATACAATCAGGGAAAATCGAACAGGCTGGGACGCCGCAGGAGTTGATAAATGGCTCCAATGATTATGTGCAATCATTCATTAAATTCTAAAAAGACGTTGTTATGAAAAAATCATGCTGGCCGCAGGCCTCGGGCTTGCTTCTTGTTCTTGCTCTGGTCGCCTGCGGCAACCGTACTTCTCCTCTGACGCCAGCGCAGCAACAGACCATCAAACAGCAGGCGCAATTTCCCGACACCCTTCCACCAAAGACGACCATGCGCTTCGATTTTGAGAAACTGCCAAGTGGGCAATTGCCTGCCGGTTGGTCGCAATACTTCACCGGCGCCGGCGGTACAGACTGGAAGGTGACCGATGATAATGGCAACTCTGTGCTGGCGCAACTGTACAGTGACAACCCGAACAGCCACTTCAATATCGTCGTTAACGACAGCATCCATGCCAGAGATATGGAATTGAGCGTGCGGCTTAAGGGCGTAAAAGGCAAACACGATCAGGGCGGCGGTTTTGTCTGGCGGTTTACTGACCAGGCCAATTACTACATCGTCCGGGCAAACCCGCTGGAAGACAACGTCGTACTATATAAGGTACAAAACGGCAAGCGCAGCGACCTGCCGATGGTCAGCATAGGCAAAACCTATGGCGTCGATGTACCTAAACTCGGCAGCGGCTGGAACACGCTCCGCCTGACGGTGAAAGGCGACTTGTTCACGGTTTTTCTAAATGACCAGGAATTGTTCAAAGTGCAAGACAGCACTTTCCCCAATGCCGGCAAGGTGGGGCTATGGACAAAAGCGGACGCGGTATCGTATTTCGATGATCTTCAAATAGAAAAATTCGAGTAAACGCATGACCGCTCCGTACTCTTTACTTGATATAACCCGGTATTTCCTGCGCCTTGGCACCATCGGTTTCGGCGGCCCGGTGGCACTCGTAGGGTATATGCACCGCGATCTGGTCATAGAACGGCAACAAAGAACACTTCTCTCAAAGCCTTCGTGGATGGCATTACCGCAGCGGTGATCGGGGCGCTGACCGGGGCAGTGATCGTGATTGCTTCCCGTTCCATTCTGGACTTTCCAACCGCGGCTATTGCGGTTTGTACTGCTCTGTTGCTGATTTATCTCAAAAAAGTCCCTGAATACTATATTATCCTGGCCAGTGCGGTAATCGGCCTGATGATCAAAACCTTTTTATCATAAATCAACCTCTTCACCATGAAATGGATCACACGCGAACGCCCCAAAATTGACCGCATCGCCTGCCCTTGGCTTATCCGGCGTTTCGTTGACCCCGAAGCGGAATTTTTGTATGTCCCGAAAGAGGAAGTGAAAAACCAAGCCCAGGCCCACATGGCCATTCCGTACGATACTCCGGGCGTGGAATACTCCCACGTCGGCGAACGGTGTACGTTTGATTTTATCGTTGAAAAACACGGCTTGGATGCAGACCCCGCTTTGCTGCAAATCAGTGCCATCGTTCGCGGCGCGGACACCGACCGCTTCGACCTGGTTCCGCAAGCCGCTGGATTGTGGGCTATTTCTGCCGGACTGTCGCACAATTACCGCGACGACCTCGAAATGCTGTCCGTCGGCATGAAAATTTACGATGCGTTGTACAGTTGGGCCAAACACGTCCAGACGGAACGCCATACTTGGAACCCAAATTTAAAAGTCTGATAAGATGGACAGAAAAGAATTTCTCCGCAACTCCCTTTTGCTTGGCGGAGCATTGGCTATCAGTGAACAACGCGCTTTCGCCGGTAACCTGGTCGTCAACGGTATTGATCGCCTGACCGACGCGCAAGGTAATTTTATGCACCAATCGCTACCGTTTGCGGAAAGTGCACTGGAGCCGCACATGGACGCGGAAACGGTTCATTTACACTACACCTTCCACCACGGCAACGCCGTAAAAGCCGCCAATAAGTACCAGGGCTTGATCCGTGAAGCGCTGGAAAAAGGGGTGTACGACAACACGGATTTTTACACCAAAAAACTGACGCTTCAATCGTCAAGCCACATCCTGCACTCTATTTTCTGGACAAATCTTTCCGCCAAGCCGACCGAGCCGAAAGGCGAACTGTTGCGCCGCATCGAACAAAAGTTCGGGTCTTACGACAAGATGAAGGGACTGCTGGCCTACCTCTCCAAGAACGTAGACGGCAACGGTTGGGGCATTCTCGGTTACCAGCCTTATTTTGACCAGCTTACGCTGTTGCAGTGCGAAGACCACGAAAAACTGACGCAGTGGGGCGTGGTGCCGCTATTGGTTATTGACGTATGGGAACATGCCTATTACCTGAAATGGCGCAACAAGCGCGACGGTTTCGTGGACAGCCTTTTTGC
>JAYSZC010000911.1:0-1179 GCA_043738235.1 Lewinellaceae bacterium
AACGCCGCCTTGTCCTGCCATTACCACCCCCATCCCAGCCGCAGATCAAACACATCCGCCCGGTGCCGGTGCGCTTTCAGGCTGCTTCCCAGTAAAAAATGCCTGCCGAAGCGATAATACAGTCCGTAGCGCTGGTAAACGGGATCAATATCGCCGGAAGGATTGTACAGGTAAGCGCCGAAGTGGATATTGAATCTGACCCGGTTGATGAGCAGTTCGTGTCCGAGCAGCAACCCGCCTTTCCAGGCACTTTTTTCCACGCCCTGCCGGTTCAAAATTTCCCGGGCATAGCCGTCGTGTACCCATTCTGTACCTAGGCTCAGGCCGCTCATGCGCCCGACGCGCCGACCTGCCATGACCATTGCGCCCAGTTGCCCGCATAGTTTGTTTTCGGGAAAAACATCGGTGGCTGTTGCCGTTTTCAAAGTGCCGATGGTCGTCAGGTAGGCGTAGTTTTTTCTTTGTTGTTTCCAGTCCTCGTTTCCGGGAGTCCGGCGGATCATCACCGGCTGGAAAAGATACTGAAACCCGGCATTCCAGGTCGGGTAGTTCATGCCTTTGTTGGGCAGTTTCATGCCGCCGTTGGAAATATGATTGTAATTGAACCCGGCGGACATTTCCCAGGATGGGCTGCATTTATAATGCAGATAAGCATTGAGCATGACGGGGAAACTGAGCGGAAAACTAAAAAACAGGTTCGTAGGATTGGTTTTGGCGTCGTACACCTTGCTGAGATAGGAAAGCCCCACTCCCATTTGAAAGGAGCCGTACAAACGCCCCCAGGGGCGTATCATCGGTTCGACAAAGGGCACGGCATTGATGCAGTATCCGAGCACTTCGGGATTGTCGAAATGGATGTATTGCAGCACAAAACCGCGTTTGGCTACCAGACCTGAATTGCGGGTATGTTTTTCACTGCTCAGCAACCACTGCGCGCTGATTTCAACACCGCGCGGATGGGATTGCGCCACATCGATAATTTCCCGCGAATGTGGAATGATAAAGCCGTAATGCAGCCGCGCGCCCAGCAGAAATGGGTCGCGCGCACTGGAGTCTGCGGATTGGGCACAGAGGGTATGCAGCCCCGCCAAAAGCAGCAGGGCTGTTAAGTTCAGTTCTTTTTGCATTAGACATTGAAAATTGAACATTGAACATTGGACATTTTTTAATTAAAAAATG
>JAYSZC010000912.1:0-2905 GCA_043738235.1 Lewinellaceae bacterium
CTCAACCCTCTATTGGAGGCTGCTCATCTATTGCTTCAAAAAAAAGACGTGGGTGCTGGAAACCTGTATAAGGAAGTATTACAAAAACTTCCCAAAAAACATTGGACTGAAAGGATGAAAAAAGTAGACCAAATCATCGATCAAATTGGTGATTATCATAAACTAGATGAATCAAGCGTAGGTGCGGGAAACCTTTATTTAAGTATCACTTCGGCTTTAAAAAAGATATAAGTGATAATTAAAATTGAACATGATGAAAAGGAAAAAGTGGTGGAAAGTCTTTAAAATAATTTGGTTTAGCCTCGTAACTATTTTCTTCATTTGGAATTGGACTACATTTCAATCTCACAATCTTCCAAAAGACACATTTTTAAATTCTGACTTTGTTTCTGTGACAGAAACGGACGACCAAATCACTTTTAAATCTGATACTTCCAGAGATAAACTGGAAGTTATTTTCTTTCAAGGTGGCTTGACAGACCCAAAAGCGTATGGACCACTTTGTAGAAAATGGCATAAAACGTTTTCACTACGAAAGAAATGGCGATGCTTACAATATTTACTTTGAGCAGACTTCTGATATAATAGGAACGGAAGAAGTGGTCATGTATAATAAACTCGATGTACACGAAATGACGGTGCATAATCAGGACTTATTGAGAATTGCTTCTGAAAATACATTGAGGGGTTATCATAAAGAATCTGACCTTCCTCAACCACATTGGAAAATATTTTATTTTGACTAAAATGCACCTGCGAATAGAAAACAGCCTGAGAAAAACCCTGCCCTTCCTCCTGCTATCCTTTTGTTTCTCTGCCGGCGCGCAGGATGCAGAAATATTCCCGCCGGATTCCATCAAAAAAGAAATCATCGCCGTCGAAATCGGCACGGATGTCCGCATCGATGGGTTGATGAACGAGGCGGAATGGAAAACAGCCGCTGCTTCCGGTCATTTTGTACAAATTGAACCTTTGCAGGGCGAGGCGCCCAATTTTGAGACGGAACTGCGGGTGTTGTATAACCGGCAGTATCTGTATTTCGGCATTTTTTCCCGCGACTCCTCCGGCAAAAAATCTATCCGGGCCACCGATTTCAAACGGGATTTTGATATCCGCCAGCACGATCAGGTGGGTTTGTCTTTTGACGGATTCAACGACCGGCGAAATGCCATGGCTTTTGGAACCAATCCGTATGGCGTACAACGGGATTTACTCACGTTCGACGATACTTATTACGACATCGACTGGGACGGACTCTGGCGCGTGCGCACCAGCAGAACTGACTCCGGATGGGTTGCAGAAATAGCGATTCCATGGCAGACGCTGCGGTACCGAAAGTCCGCCGACACGGTTCAACACTGGGGTTTTAATATTTTCCGGAACCGTCGCCTGACGAACGAAATTAGCGCTTTTTCCCCTTATCCGCGCGCGTTCAGTGCGCAACGCATGGAGTATGCCGGCGTTTTAAAAAACTTGCGACCGCCGCCACCTAAGCCCAATATCCGCATCCAGCCTTACATTTTGACTTCCTACGACCGTTACAAGGGCTTTGATCCGGGAATAAAACCCGAACAAACGAAGTTGAAAGCAGGCGGTGATCTGAAATGGGCCATCAACCCGAATTCCGTGCTGGATCTGACTGCCAACACCGATTTTGCACAGGCCGACGCCGACCGGCAGGTCAATAATGTCACGCGGTTCTCCGTCTTTTTCCCGGAAAGAAGGCAGTTTTTCCTGGAAAACGCCTCCCTTTTTGGGGTGGGCGTCGGGCAGTCCATCGACGGTTCGGGAGGAAGCATGCGCATACAACCATTTTTTAGCAGAACCATCGGGCTGGACAACACCGGAAACCCGATTCCGATCGACGCCGGCGGAAGGTATGTACACCGGTCGTCTAAGCGAAATTACGGCGCCATGTTGATACGCCAGCGGGAGTTGGACGAAAGCCCGGGCACTAACTTCTTCGTCGGCAGGTTTTCTGAAAACTTCGGCGCGCAAAACCGGATCGGGGGTTTGGTGACGGTCAAAAACCAGCCCGGCGGCAGCAATATCGTCAGTACGATTGACGGATTTTTTCGCCTGGGCGAGTCGCATTCGCTTACCGCGATGGTCATGCATTCCAACGCAGGCGCTTCCGGCCGAGACGGTTTTGCCGGCATTGCCCAATATTACAACTCGACGAATAGACATAAAATCTGGTGGACGCAATCCATTGTGGCAAAGGATTTTAACCCGGAGATGGGATTTGTGGCACGGCACGATATTCTGGGCACCACACCCGGCATGAACTGGTTTTACCGGGGGCGTTTGTTGCCATTCAAGAAACTGATCCGCGCTTTTGAGCCTGGTTTTCTGCCCGAGTTTTACCACCAGGTTTCGACCGGAAAATTGGTGGAAAGGCAATTATTATTTTTCCCCGTCTGGATCAATTTTCAAAAAGGAGGTTATTTCGGTTATTCCGTAAATCCTACTTATCAAGGCTTGACAGAATCATTTGAACCCCTGGGGATAAAGATCGCAGCGGGCGATTATCATTATTTCCGCCAGCAGTTCTGGTATGGTACCGATCCTTCCAAAATAATCAATTTGTTCGGGCAAACGGAATGGGGCAGCTATTTCAACGGCCGGCTTTTCTCCACCGATCTTACCCTGCAATTTGCGCCGCTGCCACATATATCCATCGCGGGGCGCTTCAACCGGAATTCTTTCAGGGAAGTAGGTGAAAACAAAACAACCCAAAGCATTGATTTATACAGCATCGAGGGGCGTTTTGCCTTGAATCCACGCCTGCAATTGATCGGATTTTATCAAAAAAATACCGAAAATAAATCCGACAATTACAACATCCGGCTGGCCTGGGAATACAGTCCTTTGTCTTATGTTTACGTGGTGCTGAATAAACGCG
>JAYSZC010000913.1:0-2901 GCA_043738235.1 Lewinellaceae bacterium
ACTCACAACTCACAACTCACGACTCACGTAAAAATCCTACTTTTGCGCCGATTTATTCAAAGACAATATCGATATGATTCAACGTATTCAATCCGTTTATCTCCTGCTCGCTTCTTTAGCCGGGTTCGGACAGTTTGGACTGCCTTATTTGCGTACGGCACCCGACAATCCCGCTACTACCCTGCCTGCTTTGTCCGACCAGGTTTTTAACCCGTTTGACAACCCGGGACTGCTGGGTCTCAGCATTTTGAGCGCCCTGATATCTTTCGTCGCCATTTTCATTTTTAAAAACCGCTCCCTGCAGGGCCGTATGACCGGCGGCGCTGTGTTGTGCACCGTACTGCTGGCCGTGCTGCTGGGTTTCAGTACCTATCAAATTCTGGGTAGTCTGCCGGCAGGTGGTTCCGTACAATACCAGGCGGGACTGGCGCTGCCCGCCATCTCCCTGCTGATGCAATGGTTAGCCGGAAAATCGATCAAAAAAGATGAGGCGCTGGTGCGCTCGGTGGATCGGCTGAGGTGAAAAAGGGTTGATAAGGTTGATGAAGGTTTATAAAGGTTGATATACAGCCGCTCGAAAATGAAGCGATTTTACCCTTTTCGAGCGGCTGTATATCAACCTTATAAACCTCATAAACCCCATAAACCTTTACCAACCTGCACCTAACTATGCCCGCACCGGATTTTTCCAAAATCGAATTCGACCCAACGCTGCGCCCCGCTGCAACGCGTGAAAACGAAACGTCCTCTCCTTTCCGGCGATTTGTAGCAGGTATCCCGCCTTTTTTGGGCGGGCCTTACTCGGCCATGTACGTTACCCAGCCCTGGACTATCCGCCAGTATGCGGGATTTTCCACTGCTGAAGCCAGCAATGCCTTTTACCGCCGCAACCTCGCTGCCGGACAAAAAGGACTTTCCGTGGCGTTCGACCTGGCTACCCACCGGGGTTACGATTCCGATCATCCGAGGGTGCAGGGCGATGTCGGCAAAGCAGGCGTGGCCATCGATTCCGTGGAGGATATGAAGATCCTGTTTGACCGGATTCCGCTCGACCAGATGTCGGTTTCGATGACTATGAACGGCGCGGTCATTCCGATCATGGCTTTTTATATCGTCGCCGCCGAAGAGCAGGGCGTTGCTCCCGAAAAGCTATCCGGCACCATCCAGAATGACATCCTGAAAGAATTTATGGTGCGCAATACGTACATCTACCCGCCGGGGCCGAGTATGCGCATCATCAGCGATATTTTTGCGTATTGCGCGCGCAACATGCTCAAATTCAACTCTATTTCCATTTCCGGTTACCACATGCACGAGGCCGGAGCGCCTGCGGAAATAGAACTGGCCTATACCCTCGCCGATGGGCTGGAGTATGTCCGCGCAGGTTTGTCCGCCGGACTCTATATAGATGATTTTGCGCCGCGCTTGTCGTTTTTCTGGGGAATTGGCATGAATCATTTTACCGAAATCGCCAAAATGCGCGCCGCTCGGCTCCTGTGGGCCAAACTGCTCAAACCATTTAACCCCAAAAGCAATAAATCACTGGCTTTGCGGACGCATTGCCAGACTTCCGGCTGGTCGCTGACCGAACAGGATCCGTTCAATAATGTAGCCCGCACCTGTATCGAAGCGATGGCAGCTGTTTTAGGCGGCACACAAAGCCTGCACACCAATTCATTCGACGAAGCAATGGCGCTGCCGACCGATTTTTCGGCAAAAATCGCCCGCGATACCCAGATTTTTATCCAGCAGGAATCAGACGTAACCAAAGCGACCGACGCCTGGGCAGGTTCTTATTTTGTAGAAAAACGCACCGAACAACTCGTGGAAGCCGCCTGGGCGCTTATTCAGGAAGTGGAGCAACTCGGTGGTATGGCCAAAGCCATCGAAGAAGGATTGCCCAAACTCCGCATTGAAGAAGCTGCTGCCCGCAAACAGGCGCGTATCGACGCCGGCGCCGAGAAAATTGTAGGCGTCAATATTTTCCAGGTGACTGACCACGAAAAATTTGACATCCTGGAGGTGGACAATACTGCCGTGCGCGAGTCCCAGATTCAACGTTTGCAGGAGCTCCGGAAACAGCGCAATGAAGCGCAGGTACAAAAAGCCCTGGCCGCCATCCGGCAATTGGCCGCAGAACCACGACCACAGGACGGTACACTAGAAGAGGATATGGATAAAAACCTGCTTGCTCTGGCCGTACATGCGGCCCGCCACCGCGCCAGCCTCGGCGAAATATCATCGGCGATGGAAGACGCTTTCGGGCGTTATGTCGCCACCACTCGAACCATTACCGGCGTATATGCCGCCAATATGAGTAAAAACGAAGATTTTGAAAAAGCACGCCTGCTAGCCGACGAATTCGCCGCGCTGGAAGGCCGCCGCCCCCGCATCATGATCGCCAAACTCGGTCAGGATGGCCACGACCGGGGCGCAAAAATCATTGCCACCGCTTTTGCCGACCTCGGTTTTGATGTGGATATCGGCCCGATGTTCCAGACGCCTGCAGAAGCGGCACGGCAAGCTGTTGAAAATGACGTCCATATTCTGGGTATTTCCTCTCTGGCAGCCGGACACAAAACCCTGGTACCACAAACTATTGCCGCACTCCGGGAATTGGGCCGGGAAGATATTCTGGTAGTAGTCGGCGGCGTTATTCCACAACACGACTACGAATACCTGCGGCAAGCCGGCGCAGCAGCTATTTTCGGCCCCGGTACGGTGGTGGCCAAGGCGGCGCAGGAATTGCTGAGAGGTTTGATGGTTTGAAAAGTTTGATGGTTTGAGGTGGTAACCCTTGGCTGGGTGCATTTCAAATTGTCGCATAGCATAGTAAAAGGGGCAAAGGGTTATGTTTGTGAAAAAAAACGACATGACGAAAGAAGATTATCTGCGCTTGGC
>JAYSZC010000914.1:0-7357 GCA_043738235.1 Lewinellaceae bacterium
CAAAACATCATCAAAAAACGCAGCTTCATGAAATATAATCCTAAGCTTCATCACCGCCGCAGCGTCCGTCTGCGTGGATACGATTACGGCCGGGAAGGCATGTATTTCGTTACGATTTGTACCTATCATAGAGCACTCTTATTTGGAAGTATCATCGACGGTCTGATGGAATTAAGTCCATTTGGAGTCATTGCCTACCAGGAATGGGAACAATTACCGGAAAGATGGCCACGCGTGAAATTGGGTGCATTTCAGGTCATGCCGAATCACATGCACGGTATTCTCATGGTAGAGCGGCCTGATTCCATGTGTGTTGTCATTCCTAACGATTCACCGACCGATCCATCAGAAGATATTCCATTTTCCAAATTACAATGGGCGGCACGGCCTTCTCTCGGCCAGATCATTGGAGCCTATAAATCAAGCGTTTCGACAGAATGCTTGCGGTATCATAAAGAAAATGCTCCGGGTGTCTGGCTCGACAAAATCTGGCAACGGAATTATGATGATCGCCTGATAAGAGATTCGAAGATGTTGAATAATATAACGAATTATATCATAAATAATCCAGAAAATTGGGAATCAGATATGTTCTTCACATGATTTCATACAACACCGCCGATATCATCTTTGGATACACCGATTGCCATCCGGGTAGTGTATTTGACCGGCATTTGCAGGCATATACCCAATCCTGGGATCCTGCCCGGCGTCAGGAGTTACGTTTACTCATGACGACAGCGAGGGTATTTACGCGATACCGTTCGCGTGAGGTAGAGACTGTTGTGCGGATGTGTTGTTCGCGTTTTTTAGAGCATATCTATCTGCATACTTTCGAGGCAGGGTACAAGGAATTATCTTTTTTGCTTGCCTTTATATGGCATCACAGGACAGTAGAAAACGAACGGGATTTGGCCATTTTTGACAAGAACAATGACTTTTGTAGCCGGTTCAGGCAACGGCTTTTTGAAAAGGGATTTGTCAAGCCATATCAGGCATCTCTATTATAATGGGTATAGAGCGCGCCGGTTATTTTGAAGGGGAGGTGTAAATAAGTCAGATTGACAATCCGGTAGTTTATCGGTCTGATAGCCGCAGCGCGGCGGTCAGACCCATGACCGCATAGTCGGTGAACCCTCATAGGATCAAACATGCACCACTTCGAAGGTCATGCCTCTCACCTATTCCCGCCCCTTCCCCACCACTTCCTCCAGCCGCGCCACCCGCTCCCGCAGCGCCTCGATCTCGCGCTTATGCGCCTGCAAGATACCCTCCACTTCTCCAAGCAGCAATGGCCTTTTCTCGTATGCCGCAGCCGCTTCCGCCACCTGATCGACAGGTGCAGCCGGCGCCGGCAAAAACATCTCGCCTTCCCCGGTGAGCAGCCAATGCACATTGACATTTTTATGACCTAATAACAATCCGTTTATGACCGTATAACAGTAAAATTTAAGTAGCCGGCATTTTTATCCCCCCGCTAACCACTCATAATAATTCTCCCGGTGGATGAGCTGCAATTCGTGTTCGGGATAAGCCTGCGTGAAGGTTTTGGAAAAAGACGGTTTCGCTTTAGGGGACCATTTCATTTCATAAGCCCACATCTTGCCATCGCGTTCTTCAATAGAGTCGATTTCCTGCTGGTCCTGGGTACGCCAGAAAAACGTATTGGCGTGCATACCCCTGTAATGCAGCGCCTTTTTGCGCTCGCTGATGAGCCAGTTTTCCCACAGGGCGCCCACATCCTGCCGCAACTCCAGCGGCTGAAATTGCGCGATGAGGGCATTGCGCATACCGTTGTCGTAAAAGTATATCTTGCGTTTGCGCTTCAGTTCTTTGCGCAGGTTGCGACTCAAGGGCGGTAGCCTGAAAATAACAAAGGTCTGCTCCAATAAATTGATGTAATTTTCTACGGTCTGGTTATCCAAGTCAACGATTTGACCCAATTCATGGTATGACACCTCGCTGCCCACCTGAAAAGCCAATGCCTGTAACAGCCGCGTGAGTTTTTCGGGTTTCTGTATACGTTCCCACATCAAAATATCTTTGTACAGGAAACTGTCCATCAATTGGCCAAGCACCTCCTGTTCCTTTCCCGGATGGTTCACTACCTCCGGGTAATAACCATACACCAATCGCTCGGGGATGCGCCGGTGCTCCTCTAAAAATCCGTGATGGGCCTCCATTTCGGCGTACGACAAGGGAAACAAATGGTACGCCCATTTGCGACCGGTAAGCGGTTCATTAATGCGATTGGCGAGTTCGAAGGCGGACGAACCGGAGGCCACTACCTGCACCTCTGGGACTTGGTCGGTGACGAGTTTGAGTTTTAACCCTATATCAACAATGCGTTGTGCCTCGTCGAGCACCATGACTTTACTGTTGCCCAGAATGCGTTTCCATTTGAGCGTAGTGACATCGTCGAGCAATAAACGAGTCTCCGGGTCGTCGCCATTAAGCCACGTCACGCCAGGCTCATTGCTAAAAATAGTGTTGAGCAGCGTGGTCTTGCCCGTCTGGCGCGGCCCCATGAGTATAATAGCCTTACCGGTAAAAAGCCGGTCGCGTATCCGTTGTTCGAGAATGCGTTTAATCATAATTTTGCGATTGTATTCGCAAAAATAACGGTTTTTTTGCGAATACAATCGCAAAAATCGTACTTTTTTATTTCCAATTGGTCACACACTGCGGGAAAAGCTTCATCATTTATAGATACAACTACAAAGGTTTTGGAAAAAGACGGTACAGATAACTATTTAGAATAACATATATTTCAAACCAAACATGTATATTTGACCAATCGTTAACCTCCACCGGTCATGAAATCAAACGCTGCTCCGCAACAAATGAACAACAGCCGTGCTGCTGCCAATGGCATGGCTGAAAAGCGGGCAAGCGCTTCCGCTACGGGTTTGTTTTTGGATACCCGGCCGGGAGCGATCGCGCAAAGGAAGTTGCAGGAGATGGCTACTGCCTTACAGGAAACCGGCAAAAAGCCGGGGCTTTTACAGCGCAAGAAAAACGAGATGATTACCAGTGCTCACCCCTGGCCGACCATGAAGCAAGAAATTAAATCCCAATACCAATCACCCAACAATGAATTGGAAGAGCTTTGGAGTAAAGGCAAACTTTTAAATATTGACAAGTTTCAAGAAGAAGGCTTACCATACCACTCACAAGCAAAGGTGTCAAGTATGCAGGGGAAAGATCGCCCGAATAATCCGATCAATGTTAGTATTCATGGTGAAATAGGAATCAATGAGGCCGGTTTACGTGGAAATATTGAAGGCAAACCCTATGATGGTGGACATCTGATAGCATTTAGTGTGATGGGCAAAGAGGCAAATACGTATACAAATGTAGCGCCTCAAGGCAAAAAACTGAATAACGGCCCATTTTCTCTTTGGGAAGACAAAGTGCTGGGCGGTTCGGTCAACCATACTCAGAAAATGCTCGAACAATTAGGCGTAAAAGACCCGCCGTTCCTATTTGATTATGATGTATTTGTAACCTATCCTATGTCGCATTACGAGGTTCCGAAACGTAAACTTGTGGAATCTCAACTGGCGCCAGAGAGTCACCTGCCTGATATGCCAGAGTCGTTCAGATTCTTCAAGCGTATCCCGCAGCACTGGTCTGCACACGCCCAACCACTTGCATTACCTCCCGCTGAAGAGTTGAATCTGCGTGATCGACCTGATACCCCCTTTATTTTTGGGGAAAGTAGTGATTATGGTATCGTGAAAGAAGGGATGCAGAGCAACCAAAAGTTTTCAGCAAGAGGCCCTAAAAGTTTGGTTGAAAAATTGAATTACGGAATGGAAGGGGAATTGAGCGAAGGCACTATAGCTAAAATTGAGCGGGCTCCAGATGGTTTAAGGAAGAACCCCGCTATAAGCAATTTTTCAAAATTGCAGGGAGACGACGCACCGAGGTGGTTAGTAGATGATGTATTTTTTGGAGTAAGCTACTCCAGGGAAGAACTTACATTTGTGCTTGAACAACTTAAAGCGAAAAGTTCAAAATTGTTCAATACTGCAAGCGAATTACGCTTGATAAATTCAATTTTTAAAGGAGTTGGACCGGCACAGGTTGCAAAAGACATCAATGCAATCCTTAAAAAGGAAAAAATTGAATTAGAGAGAAATATTTTAATTGAAATAATTGAAGCATCGCTTACGCTAATCGGTGCAGTTAAGGGTATGCTGGAAGAAAAAAAGAAACCACCGTTTAAGAAGCAAGATGCTAATTCTCTCGATTTTACATCTGCTGAACGCCTTCCGCCACAAGTATCAAATTTACCGGATTATGCCGCTCTACGTTTCGAGGCGGATGATACACAGCCTGATTAAAATACAATGACCTCCTCTTTGCTTCTGGCGCCAATAAATGTGATTTTTAGTCTCCCAGCCAATCTCTTATTTTATATATCAATAACAGATAGAAGATGAAATCAAACGCAGACCACAACCAAATGCAAAAAAGCCGGGCTGTAGCAAATGCCATTGCTCAAAGGCAAACGACCCCTGCGTCCGCGCTTCCCTTTTCCGACAACCGTCCGGAGGCGATGGCACAGCGGAAACTCCAGGAGATGGGTAATGAAAGTATGCAGGCCGGACAGGCCGCTCCAGTACAAATGAAAGCGGGCGCCCCACTGGGCCTGCCCGGACAAGTTGTTCAGAAAAAACAAAACAATACCGGTCTCCCCGATGCCCTGAAATCCGGGGCAGAGCAACTTTCCGGCTATTCCCTGGACGATGTGCGGGTGCACTACAACTCGGACAAACCGGCACAGTTACAAGCCCATGCGTATGCCCAGGGGACGGATATTCACCTGGCATCGGGTCAGGAACGGCATCTGGCGCATGAAGCCTGGCATGTCGTACAGCAAAAGCAGGGGCGCGTACAACCCACCATGCAGGCCTACGGAGCCAATATAAATGACAACAGCGGATTAGAGCAGGAAGCCGACAGAATGGGCGAACAAGCCTTGCAAACAAAAGCCGCAGAACCGTTCATGTATGGCGCGCCCAATGCCGATGTCAGCCAGTTAAAAAAAGATACATCCGGTCAAAAGGTGGTACAACGTGTCACCAGTTTAACTTTTGGTAATGATTTGACAGGGAGAAATAGGATCACGGCTACCCGCCATACCCGCAGTGCCGTTAACCTGCAGGCTGCTAACTGGGTATTGGAGAACGGCGCCTGGAAAAGTGTTCCCGCTCAGGAGGTCTGCAACCACAGCAAGGGGTACAATGGAATGGCGCAAACAATATTAGAAGCAATACATGGGGAAAAACTGTACAAGGCATCAAAGACTGTCAAGGATATCTATGAAGAATTACAAAATAAAAATAAGGGAATAGGAGCAGCCACATCCACACATGCCAACAGGTTGCAAGATGTCATTGACGACCCGGATGATGATGTCAATGCAGATAATATTGTAGACTCCTTTCACTACTATATTTACAAAATATGCGACTATCCCCGGAACCTGTTTTTCTGGCCGGACAGGACCGGCGACAACCCGGATAACCCAAGGGGCCAATATGGCGACAACGACCCATGGAAGGTCCAAGACTCTTTTATCAACAACAAAAAGAGGCTTGCCAATGAGAAAACACGTTTGGCAAGTGGAGTAAATGACCTGGAAGACGCGCTTCCGTAATTCTTAGCCCTTTTTACCCCGCTCCTTGTCCAGCCAGTTATCCACCTGGTCTTTCACTAATTTCAGTTGCGCATCGGCAATGAGGCGCAGCATCGCCGCTTTTTGATCCACTTGCCAGTTCAATTCTTCGGCGTGCAGGCGCAGGCGCAGATATGATTGCTGATCGGCGGCCTGTTGCTCCTGCTGCAGCAGTTCCTCCTGCCGGATGACAAAGCGGGTTTCGGCTATGCGGGTTGCATGCTCGTATACGCCTGCAGGTGTGAGCAACTTGGAAAGCACCGGCGCTATTTCTACCATCAGGATGAGCAGGAAGATAGACAGGCCGGGCAGGAAAGGTAGTTTTCCGGACGCTTCCAGGCGGGCCACTAATCCGTCGCTGCGGGTAGACGACCATTGAAGAAGTGTCGTTTTCTTTTGCTGGTCCACCGACGAGGCATCGGTGCGCGCCGCTGCAATCAGCCGGTCGTTTTCTGTTTTCAGGGCCTGATATTCCTGATCGGCCTGCCTGTATTTGGCTTCTTTTCGTTCGCACTCCGTCCCGCGCCCCACTTTTCCTGTGCCGCAGGTACCGTCGCATTCGCAGCGGTATTCCTGGTACAGTTGCTCCCGGATGTTAAAAAGCGATTCCGTTTCCGTTTTGATTCCGGCGATTCGTTCGTTTATTTTTTTTGTTTTCAGGTCAAACAACCCTTCTATGCGAATGGCTTTATCCCGTTTTTCATCGGCCAGGATGCTATCTATTTCCGGTTTAAAAATGCGCAATTCCAGGGGTTTGGCGATGACCAGCGACAATATCATGGCTAAACCGAACCGGGGAAGGGCTTGCAGCCAGGGGTTGTGCGTACCGGTATCTTTTTTCAGGGAAGACACAATGAGCCGGTCCAGGTTGAAAATCAATGCGCCCCAGATCAGGCCGAACAATACCGCAGCGGGCCAGTTTTGAAAAGCCGTGAACAAGGCATAGCCGCCCGATAAAGCCGCCAGCACGCCTGTAAAAAATACCGCGCCGCCGATACCGGCGTATCTGGCGCTTTCGGCAGCGGGGGCCTGACCCAGCAGCACAGGGTCGGCTCCTGCGCAAAACCAGAAAAAATTCCGGATGCTGCGGCCCAAAGGTTCCTTTACAGCACTGGTGCGGATTGTTTCCGGTTCAGGGCGGGCGGGTGTTTCTCTTGCTACCGTTGGCTTGTAAGCGGCCGGCAGGTTCAGTACCGTATGGACCGCAATAGGAGCAGCGGCGGGCAGGGTGATCTGTTCGATGGCAGGCTGCTTCATAACATCTATGATGATCGAAATCTCCGTCGAACCTTGCGGGCCTTCGGCGCGCAACCGATACAGGCGCAGGGCATCCGGCGCCAGCATCATCTGGCCGGTGAGCGGAAGCGAGTGCCCGTCGAGGCTACATCTGTCGGCGTTGTAGCTGCGCCAGTACAAGCGCAGGGGACTGCCTTTCACAACTCCAAACTGATCGGCCATGCCGGTTACCGGGCTGAGGATGAGTTCTTCCCCGTTATCGCCAGTTGGAACGCTCAGCAGGTACTCTATTTTCGGCCTCGGGTCGATGGTAATACTTGTCGTTGCGGACAACCGTGCCGAGCGGTTTTCGGCATCAAGCCTGAATTCCGTGTTTTGTTCGGCCGATAAAACCCGGACGCCTTTTGCCGGCGTTTCCCCCAGCAAAGGTTCTAT
>JAYSZC010000915.1:0-2899 GCA_043738235.1 Lewinellaceae bacterium
GGATTTATAAGGTGTCAATGGATCGAAAGAGTTTGATTTACAGGGTTTCAGGGCCACACAAAAATCCTTTAAATCTTTTAAAATTCCGGGAAAGCCCTGTTCATAAATTTCAAACCACCTGCTTTCCCATCAAAAACTGTGTGGGAGTAAGAATCGGAACAGCAAAAGTATTGGTATCAAAAACGAACAACCGTTCAAGGCTCATGGAGAATTTTATCAAGAATTTCCTCAGTCAGCCCGTTAGCGTATGCTTTGTCGCTAATTTTATCGAGCAAAGCGGAAAACGAAGCCGGCGTTAGATTTTTCCATTCCTCTTTTTCCACTAACCAACAGAAAAGGCTGATGATCCGGGCACGTTGCTCTGCTCCGGCCTCTTGCCAGGCCGCCGCCACAGATTCGTTTACAGGGATAACAAGTCGTTGCATGTTATATAGTTTTACCGTATAACTAAATTCAGATACAAAGATAACTGATCTAATCTGATGGGCCAACCGCTAAAAAAACGCCCATAAAGTGTTCCTTGCGAACACCTTACGGGCATTTTATCTTTGTGTTCTGTGTCTCGTTTTTCGTCTACGGTAATCTCAAATGCCCAAGCCCCCGCTCCCCGAAACACTACACACCAAACACTAAAACCGCGCCGTAATCCCCGCCATAAAATTCAGCCCAATCATCGGGTAGTCCCGCCAGCGTTCGCGTTTGTTGTTCAATAGGTTGTTGATGTCTAAGAAGGCGCCGATGTTTTTGCTAAAAAAGTAAGAGCCGCCGATGTTCAAGTCGACCAGTGCGGCGCTGCGTTTGGCGGTACCTTCCGGGTCGAGGAACCAGATGCCGTCCGCCATGTAGAGATTACTTTTCAGGATGGCTTTGCCTTCCAGCGCGGTGTATACGGCGCCGAAATTGCCTTCCAGTTTGGGCAGGCCCCAGGGTTTGGACTGGTTGCTTGGATCCATGATAAAGTTCTGGCTCAAGGTGCCGGTCACGGTCAGGTTTTTGATCGGGCTGAATTTGATGGCGCCCTGTATGTTGCTGATTTTCACCGTGTCGTACACGGCCTGAAAACGCGTGATCCCTTCACTGGTGTACAGCGTCTGGAACAGCGCCAGGTCGGAAGCTTTGGAGTAGTTCACCTGGCCGGTATAATCTAACCAGCCCAGGTTGCCTTTTACGCCGGCGTAGTAGTTGTCGAAACGAGTGTTGCGCAGGCGTGTATCGCGGATTTGCAGGAAGGGGCTGTATTCCGACATGGAGCGGAAGGTATTTTTCCGCAGGTCGCCGTTGGCGCCACCGAAAATCTGGATACCGTCGCCAAATACGCGCAAGGTAATTTCCGCATCGGGGAACACGCTGAATACGTCGCGGTTGCTGGCAAAATTACCGCCGATCTTGATTTTCACCACATCCGAGTGGAAAGTGAAAGAAGGTTGCAGGTAAATGTTGTTGAGCCGTTGCGTAACCGTGTCCGTAAATTTGGTCATATCCGTGCGGATCACGAGGCGCAACGGGTGTTTTTCCGCAAACCATTTGGTGGCGTTCAGGTTCAGGTCGAAACCGGTTTCCTTGTTCGAGTAATAGTCGTTCAGCACATAAAAATTAGGCGCTATGGAGAAATTCAGGTCCGTTTCATTGCGCTCTTTGTTGTACACCCGGCCGCCGACCGTGACTAATTTATAATCCTGACGGGTGCGTTCTTTGGAAAAATCGAGCGAGTCGTGGTCGTATCCGTAAAAATGCACACGGTCGACGCTGACCCCGACTTTGGCTTCTGCGGCGATTTGTTCGTTGATATAATAATTGCCGTTTAAAAGAAAGTCGTTGTTAGCAAACCGTTGATTATCAAGACTTTTACTAGCATCCATGCTGTGGTGGCGGAACCAGGCCTTGCCGTCGAATTTGTCTTTCGAAGCAAAAAAGTAACCGATTTCGCCCCAGAAACTTTTGGGAACCCCTGCGCCTGCTTTAGCGTAGCCGTTGAAAGTCTCTTCTTTTTTGCCGGCTTTCATCCCGATTGGGCGCAGTTTGGGCGCTTCGTAATTCAGCGTCAGCGGGCGCGGCGGTACCACATAGTTCTGGAGTTGGGTATTGGTATCCAGCGGCGGCAGGGAGGGCGGCACACTCAGTTTGTTGGACTCCAGCAGGCGCGCATCGAAGTCTTTGATGACGGTTACATTGTCGCCCTCCAGTTCTTTTTGGGCAAATACCGTCTGGGAGAGCATTCCCAGGAATAAGGCGGCAAACAGAGATTTATATTGGAATAACATGGATTTCGTTTTTGACTGTGATGTTGGACCCTGATTTAAAGGATGCAGGGATGACCTTGATTTATTGATATAGTACCCTGATTTAAAGGAAACAATGATGACCGAGATGATTTGCCGGATAATGACAGGATGCCAAATCTGTGAAAATGCCACTCTCTCACTTCTCACTTCTCACTTCTCACTTCTATTTATTCCCCTCGTCCATTTCCAGCAGGTTCCGTCCGCCTTTTTCATTGGTATTATTCATCACGGGCGCCGTACCGATGCGGTTATATTTCTGCCGGGCAGTGGCTAAAATAGTCGGGTCGTCGCCGGTGTAATTTTCCAGCACGGCTTCGAGCGCGGCCGAGGCGCTGTTTTTATCACCCTGGTCGAGGTACACGTCCGATACAAGGATAAGGTTGCGTGCGATCCAGTCGTCATAGCCGGCGCTTGCTTTGTTGGCGTCGCCGATGGTTTGCTCCGCATCGTCATATTTTTTCTGTTTGTACAGAATTTGTGCCAATAAATGCCATGCTTCGGGCATGATTTCGGATGTTGAATTTTGGGTTACCGATTGCAAAGCAGGGTATGCGCGGGCAAAATCGTTTTTGTCGTAGGCCATTTTGCCGAGGTAGAAATTGGCCGTGGCAATCTGT
>JAYSZC010000916.1:0-2898 GCA_043738235.1 Lewinellaceae bacterium
GGCTGGATCGACCCTTCGGGAAAAGGATTTTACCGCTTCGAGGACAAGGAATGGCAATTCTACGGTACTGCGCTGGATTCTATCGGCCAAACGGACGCCAAGGCCTACCTGCAACTCTTGTACGAAGATTTCCTGAAGCGCTGAAAAAGAAAAACCGCCTGCGCCATTACGGCAACAGGCGGCACACCTAAAAAACCTATTCAAAACAAAACCCTTTTTCTTGCGAGGTTCTCGCTGTCAAAGGTAATTCTTAACGCTTTGGTAAAGCAAAATCTGTTAAAAAATACTTTGCTGTTCCAAAGTTGGTTGGGCAAATTTAAAAAGATCGCCCCGGCATACGCAAGCTTTTCCGCTTTTAGTTGTCGAAAAAAATATTTACGCCTATGGAGTGAAGGGCTGGCCTGTTGCCCGTTTGCTAAAAACCTTTTCTTCTCTACATTTGCCGGCCGCCGATTATGCAGCAAACGAAAAACACTTCCTCACCCAGTATTTCACAACGAATCTGATGAATCGAGAAATCCACGAGTGGTACAGCCCCCGGCTGAACAAAAATATGGAAATTGCCATGTACGGGCACTTCGGTTTTGCCCTCTTGCTGCTGCCGACCGCCGCCGCCGACTTTCTGGAATACGAACGTTTTCACCTTATTTCTGCGCTCGAGCCTTATATCGACGCCGGCAAAGTCAAGGTTTTCTCCATCAACAGCATCAATTCCGAAGCCTGGCTCAACAACAGAATGGAACCGCGCCACAAAGCCATCCGGCACCAGCAATTCAACGGCTATGTGGAAAATGAAGTAGTGCCTTTCATCCAAACTTATTCCGGAGGCGAAGCGCCGATCATCACTTCCGGCGCCTCGCTCGGGGCTTTACACGCCGCTAATATGTACTTCCGTCGCCCTGACCTGTTCGCCGGCACCATAGCCATGTCAGGCGTTTATGATCTGACGTCTTATACCAAAGGCTATTACGACGAGGACGTGTATTTCAATTCGCCCTGCCACTATCTGCCGAACCTCAACGACGACTTCGTGTTGCCGAGCTTGCAACGTGCCCAACACATCCATATCCTGACCGGATCGGGCAGCTATGAAGACCCCGATGCATCGCGGCGTTTGTCCAATATCCTGGCCTCGAAAGGCATCCCCCACGAACTCGACATCTGGGGCGGCGATATGACACACGACTGGCCCACGTGGCGAGCCATGCTGCCCTATTACGTCGCTTCGCGATTTTAAATGCGCACTATTCTCTTGCTTTTTAGTCTTTTTTTCTCAGCCAACAGCGCCCGGGCGGGTCAGGTGGACACACTGGAAATTTTCAGCCCGTCCATGCATAAGACCATCCCATGCATCGTGATCCGGCCGGATGTTTACACTTTTCAAGGCCCGGCTTACCCGGTACTTTATTTGTTGCATGGCTGGAGCGGCCATTTCGCCAGTTGGCTGACCGATGCGCCGCAATTGCGCCAGCTCGCCGATACTTATCAGATGCTCATCGTTTGTCCCGATGGCGGCTACGACAGCTGGTATCTGGACAGTCCGGAGGATTCGACGGTGCGCTACGACCGGCATTTTGCCTTCGAGGTGGTGCCGTTTATCGACCATTATTATCACACCCGTCGCGAGCGTCAGGGGCGGGCTATCGCGGGGTTGAGCATGGGCGGTCATGGCGCCTTGTCGCTGGCCATCCGGCATCCCGATCTTTTTGGAGCGGCTGGCAGTATGGCTGGTGGCTTGGATTTGCGGCCTTTTCGGAAGAATGACTGGGACCTGAAAAGTGTGTTGGGCAATCCGCGCAGGCATTGGAAAAATTGGGAAGAAAATTCGGTCGTTAATCTGGTTCCCCGCCTGAAAGGGCTTGATTTGCCCTTGATAATCGACTGCGGAGAAGACGATTTTTTTGTTGAAACCAATCGACGGATGCATCGCCGCCTGTTGAAAGCCGACATCCCGCACGAATACACGGAGCGTCCAGGGGAACATAACGCTGATTATTGGAGCAATGCGGTAGACTATCAGGTGCTATTTTTTCACAAGTTTTTTGAAAAAACAGCGGCACCCTGATCCAAGCACCATCGTGTATTTTTGTCATTCCGCAGGAATCTGGTAAAAGGGTGCGCCTACAACAGATTCCTGCGGAATGACAAAAACACGCGATTCGGAAGGATACACGATCAGCATAACTCACACCGCTTCTTACGCTTTTTGAAGCGCTGGATATCCACTTCCGCATCGAGCGGTTGTCCGTAAAGCAAATGATCGGCAAAATGCCCGGCCCAGAACGGCGCAAGCAAAGCCCCTTTTGTTCCCAAACCATTGAATATTCCGATTTTAGGATTCGTCGGCGACAAGCCGATGAAAGGTCGCCGGTCTTTCACCGTGGGCCGTATGCCGGCGCGGTGATCCACGATTTCAAACGGGACGGCGAGCATTTGGCGCAGCCGGGCCAGCAGGATTTCACGTTCGCCAGCCGTGGGTTTTTCATCCCCGAAAGTCCAGTTGTAGGTGGCGCCGGCCCAAAAAAGATTTTCTCCGATGGGCGCCACGAGCGCCTCTTTTTTTAAAATTTCCAGCCCCTCGCCGTCTGGTATGCGGCCGGTGAACCGAAGTTGGAAGGCTTCGCCTTTGGCCAGTTGCCAGGGTAAATCGGGGAAAAACGGATTGTCCCGACCGCGCCAGCCTTCGCAGAAAATGACGTGGTCAAATTCGTTCGCCAGCGCGCCAATTTCGGGATAATCAATTTTTTGTTCGAACAACCAGCCTTGCTCGCGGGCTATTTCCCGGAAGGCGGGCAGCAGTGCGGAAAAATCGACCCGTGCTGCCTGGTGGATGGCTCCAAAACGAAATCCGGGCGCCACCAGGGCCGACCAGGCGCCGGCATCCGGCCGTTCGGTTAA
>JAYSZC010000917.1:0-7349 GCA_043738235.1 Lewinellaceae bacterium
GAAAATCCGTGTCCCATCCGTTCAATCCGTGTGCTATTTAATCCAAAAATCCGTGTTCCATTCAATCCAAAAAATCACCAATTGGCATCCATGAGCACAGGTCTTTCATTGACCATATTGCGATAAGTTTCCAGCAATCTTTTTGCAACTTGTACATTATCAAAGTTTTCTGCACAAAAAACCTGCGCCCTGTGGCCGATATGGACCAGGTCGGGGCCGCGTTCCACGCACCAGCGGATAGCGGATAAAAAATCTTCAGGCGCATCGGCCAGCAGGCATTCCCGGCGGCTCTGAGCTGCGATGCCTTCCATGCCGATACGCGTGGAAAGCACCACTTTGCCTACGGCCATGCCTTCGAGTATTTTGGCGCGCATGCCGCCGCCGGAGAGCAGCGGAACGACCATAATGGCATGTTGGTTTAAAAAATCGGCAGCACTGTTGACCTCTCCGTGAAAAACCACCCGCTCTTTGCGCAGGTTTCGCAGCCAGGCCGGCGCTGTACGGCCGGCGATATGAAACGTCATTTCAGGAAAATTCGGCGCGAGCAGGGGTTCCCATACTTCGTCGAGGAACCATTTTAAGCCATCCTGGTTGGGCATCCAATCGAGCGAGCCGATAAAAGATAGGCTGAGGGGACGTTTGAAACAACTGTCATCCGCGGTGTAATCCCTGCAATCCAGGCCGATCGGGCTGACCACAGCCGGTTTTTGAAGGCCCAGGCGTTTGAAATGTTCGACATCCCGTTCCGTAATTCCCACCAGCAGGTCATATTGATTCAAACGCTCCATTTCATATTGTTTCAACCTGGGGGTTATTTTTTCCAGGTACCAGCGTTTCATCGGATGCGCATTGGATGCTACCCTTTCCCATATCTCATATTCAACATTGTGCGCGCGCAGGGCAATGATAGCGGAGGAATATTTTCTGATAACCGGAATATACGGCGCGAGGTAAACGGATTCTAATTGAACGACATCGAACCACAAGTTTTGCAGGATTTCGCGCAGTTTTTCTTCAAAAACGGCGTCTTCAAACCGTTCAATGTGGTAAGATTTTTCGGAAAACAAATTCCACAGTGCAGGGAGCGGGCGTATTCTGTTGTCGATATATACCGTATGAAGCGCTTCGTAATGATCAAAATCATGGGGTAAAGACTCTGTGTCGAACCAGTGTTTGCTGGTATTCATGGATAACAAAGTCACTTCATGGCCCAGTTCGTTAACTGCCTTTGCCAGGTACGTGATAGCAATAGCGGCGCCGTCTTTCAGCGGGTAAGGGAATTTGTTACAGATTTGCAGAATCTTCATAGTCGGTCTTGAATCAATCGTTTTTTCAGAGTCTTCACACTTCATCGCCACAACTCGACAACTTTTTCGGACATTTGCGCTATGGTATTAAAAGCCCAGCATATCCACAAATCCTATGGCGCCCTCGAAATCCTGAAAGGCGTTGACATAGCCGTGCAACGCGGAGAAATTGTAAGCATCGTCGGAAAATCCGGCGCAGGTAAAAGTACCCTGCTACACATTCTCGGCACCCTCGATCTTGCCGACGAAGGCCAGTTAACGATCAGCGATACTTCCATTAAATCGCTGAATACCAAACAATTGGCGTCTTTTCGCAATCGCCATATCGGTTTTGTTTTTCAATTTCATCACTTGTTACCGGAATTCAGCGCACTGGAAAACGTTTGTATCCCGGGTTTTATTCAAAAAAAGCCGGGATCGCAGGTGCGTCAACGCGCCGAAGAACTCCTCGGCTACCTGGGGTTGTCACAACGAATCAGCCACAAACCCTCGGAACTTTCAGGAGGCGAACAACAACGGGTGGCTGTTGCACGCGCACTGATTAACCAACCCGACCTCATATTTGCCGATGAACCGACGGGCAATCTCGATTCTGAAGCCTCGCAGGATATGCACCGACTCATTCGCCAACTCCGGGACGACTATGGCCAGACTTTTGTTATTGTTACACATAATAAAGAACTCGCTGATCTGTCGGATCGCTGTCTGGAAATGCGAGATGGCGTGTTGATATGAGCATCACAGCAGGCGAAACACCTTTGCAAATCATTTTTCCGACAAATCATGACATTTCTCCGAAGCATTTTTGGGCCTTCTATCCAAATCCGGCAATCTAAACGCAAAACGAATAAGGTACTGTTTGTGCTGCCTGTACTCTTTGTCATTTTCAGTTGTTCCGGTAACCGGAAGGCTGGTACTGATTATCAGGCCGTTACCTTTTCGGAACGCCCCAAAAATATCATCCTGCTCATTGGAGACGGCATGGGTTTGGCGCAGGTATCTGCTCATATTTACTGGCGGGGTGTCGGTCGTACTGTTTTTGAAAAATTTCCGACCGTAGGTTTTCATAAGAGTCATTCCTGCGACGATCTCGTAACGGATTCTGCTGCGGGCGCTACGGCGTTTTCCTGCGGAGAAAAAACCACCAATGGCGCGATCGGCGTGCTGCCTCCCAACAACGAACCCTGCACCACGATCTTGGAAGACCTCGACCGGAAAGGATATGCCACTGGCATGGTAGTGTCTTGTACCGCTACCCACGCCACGCCCGCTTCCTTTATTGCGCACCGGGAACTGCGCGCATTTACGGAAGAAATAGCCCTGGATTACCTCAAAACTGATATTGATTGTTTTATAGGCGGTGGCGAAGCGCTTTTTAACCAACGTCCGGATCGTGCCAACCTCGAAGATTCGCTCCGCAAACGCGGATACGTGCTCCGGCGCGGGACTACCTTTAAAAAACTTCCGCTCGACGGTTCGGCGCCATTTATGCAATTTACACATGAAAGAGAACCGCCTACCGCATCGGGTGGACGCGCCTACATGCCGGAGGCAACCCAGATTGCCTGTAATTATTTGCAAAAACGCTCTCCAAAGGGTTTTTTCCTCATGGTAGAAGGCAGCCAGATCGATTGGGCAGGACATGCCAATGACCGCAACTGGCTCCGCGCTGAAATGGAAGACTTCGATAAAACGATCGTCAAGGCGCTTGAATTTGCAGCATCGAACGGCGAAACACTTGTGATTGTAACCGGCGACCACGAATGCGGCGGACTTGCTTTGGTAAAAACTGCGAGCAGAAATCAATTTAATCCAACTTTTTCCACGCGACTTCATACGGCTGCTATGGTGCCCGTTTATGCATACGGGCCTCAGCATCAATTGTTTAGCGGTATGTATGAGAACACGGAGATTTACAATAAAATGCGAGAGGTCTTGGGTTTGTCAAAAGCGGAACAGAGTTTGAAATAAAAATATGGAGTAACAGAAATGCTACAACACGTTCTTATGCCGATACCCGACGAATAGTATGCGCATGGTTATGATTACCTTTGCGCCCGTTTAGCATCGAGCGTACATCTTTTTAAAAAATAACCTTTTTTCAAGTTGCCACTCATAAAATCTATTTCCGGTTTCCGGGGCACCATTGGAGGTCGTCCCGGCGATAATCTGACGCCTCAAGATATTGTAACATGTACAGCAGCCTTTGGGCAGTGGATTGTGGACAAAACAGGCCTGTCGACCATTGTTGTCGGGCGTGACGGACGTATTTCCGGCGCCATTGTAAGTGCATTGGTCATCAATACGTTGCGCGCTATGGGCATTTCTGTGATCGATCTCGGACTGAGTACCACACCCACTGTGGAGATAGCAGTTCCTTTGGAAAATGCGGGCGGCGGGATCATCCTGACTGCCAGCCACAACACCAGGGAATGGAATGCCCTCAAATTGGTCAATCATAAAGGAGAGTTCATCAGTGCCGGTGATGGCGCGGAAGTACTTGAAATTGTGGCAAACGGATCAGTGGAATATGCGCCGGTTGATAAACTCGGCCCGTACAGGCAAGACGACTCCTATATTCAAAAACATATTGATCAGATATTAGCGCTTTCTTTGGTGGATGTGGAATCTGTACGCGCGAAAAATTTTCGGGTCGTGGTGGATGCCATCAATTCTACCGGCGCCTTGAGCGTTCCTCTCCTGCTCGAAGCGCTTGGATGTCAGGTTATTTTGATTAACGGTGAGGTCAACGGCCATTTTGCACACAATCCCGAGCCGCTCAAAGAACACCTGGGCCAGCTTTCAACAGAAGTGCGGCAGCAAAAAGCGCAATTGGGCATCGCTGTCGACCCGGATGTGGATCGCCTGGTATTTATGTGCGAAGACGGCGAAATATTTGGAGAAGAATACACACTCGTTGCCGTAGCGGACTACGTACTTTCCAAAAGACCGGGTAATACGGTGAGTAATTTGAGCAGCACCCGCGCCCTGCGCGACGTTACCCGGAAATACGGCGGTGAATATTTTGCAGCGGCAGTCGGAGAAGTAAATGTGGTGGAAAAAATGAAATCGGTGAATGCTGTGATCGGCGGCGAAGGAAACGGCGGCGTTATTTTGCCCGAACTGCATTACGGACGGGATGCGTTGGTAGGTATTGCGCTGTTTCTTACACATTTATCGCAGGCGAATAAACAGATGTCGACACTTCGCAAGACTTACCCGGAGTACCAGATGTCTAAAACCAAATTAGCGCGCACTGCGGATATTGACCTGGAAAAAATATTTGTATCCCTTCGTGCAAAATACCGCAACGAACAGATCAATACGGAAGACGGGCTGAAAATCGACTTCGAACAGGGCTGGGTACACCTTCGTCCTTCCAATACGGAGCCGATCATCCGTGTGTATTCCGAAAGCAACTCCATTGTTGTGGCGGAAAACCTGGCCAAAAAGATCATTCAGGATATCAATCTAATAAAATGAGAGTTTATTTCGACAACGCAGCCACTACTGCCATTTCGGAAGAAGTCATCGAAACGATGCTACCCGTGTTGCGCAACTTATATGGCAATCCATCTTCTATCCACGCTGAAGGCCGAGCAGCGCGCGCAGCGCTGGAAACTGCACGCAAAACCGTGGCGCAAAGCATTGGAGCGGGTACCGGCGAAATATTTTTCACTTCCGGCGGCACCGAAAGCAACAATATGGCCATCAAATGCGCTGTCAGAGACCTGGGTGTTCAGCGTATTATCAGTAGTCCGACCGAACACCACTGTGGCATCCACGCCATTGAAATGGTACGAAAAATAAAAGGTACCGAGGTGGTCTGGCTTCCCGTAGATGCCTGTGGACGAATTGATTACGAAATCCTGGAGACCGAGTTGGCTGCCTCCGGAGATAAAAAAACGCTGGTTTCGCTGATGCACGCGAATAACGAAATCGGGACCATGATTGACCTGGAAAAGGTATCGGCCCTGTGTCGGCAATACGGCGCACTTTTACACTCCGACACCGTTCAGACGGTGGGACATTTTCCCATAGATGTGCAAAAAACGCCGCTCAATTTTATGTCGGGCGCCGCGCACAAATTTCACGGTCCAAAAGGAGTGGGTTTTATCTACATCAATCCTGAAACGCCCATCAAACCGTTTATTGACGGTGGCGCCCAGGAGCGCAACATGCGGGGCGGCACTGAAAACGTGTACGGCATCATCGGGCTTGCCAAGGCGCTTGAACTTGCCTGTACCGAGATGCAAGCCCGCACCCATTACATTACCGATATTCGCAACTATCTGAAAGAAAGGCTCTTGCAAGAGTTTGATCAAATTCAGTTCAATGGAGATGTAGAGGGCGACAGCCTTTATACCGTACTCAATGTGGCATTTCCTCCTTCTCCCAAAAATGAACTGCTCCTGTTGAGCCTCGATATTGCCGGTATCAGTTGTTCGGGTGGCAGCGCCTGTTCGAGCGGCTCTGAAAAGGGCAGCCATGTACTGGAATCCATCCAGGCCGACCCGGCCAGAAAAAGTATCCGCTTTTCTTTCTCCCATTACAATACCCGCGAAGAAGTGGATTTTGTGGTGGAAAAACTGAAGGGGATAGTGCCGGTGCAGGTACCGTACGTCATGGCGTGATGATTGGATTTTTTAGATTAAATAGAATACGGATTTTTAGATTAAATGGAACAGTTTATCGGAAAAGGTTTTTTCCAGAGCACTAAGCACCCCTATGTTTGCTTTGTCAAATCAACGGCGCTACGGCCGATACATTGGGGCAATTTTCCTTCCGCACCCGCAAAAAAGACTCCGCCGTGGTAGCGGCTTCCTACATCGGTTACGAAACCGAACTGCGCAAAGTACTGAACGTATTTTCTTTTTCATCCTGATCGCCGGTTTTGCCACCACCCTGGCAACCGGACAAAATGCCGAGTATCAAACAACGATGGAAGAAGTGGTAGCCGATATCCAGAGCACTCCTTTTGGAGAGGATTTGCTGCCTTTCGCCAATATTCTGGAACGCGTTGCGGCGGCCGAAACGAAAGAGTGGCTACCTTCGTATTGGGCCGCGTATTGTTATATGTTAAAATCGTTTTCGGAACCGGTGTCTGAAAAAAAAGACCAGCTTTTAGAGAAGGCAGAACAACTGATTGCTACAGCCGATACCCTGAGTCCCAAAAACGACGAAATAGAGGTATTGAAAGCAAATATCGCCTCTGCGCGTATGGCTGTAGATCCGATGAACCGCTGGCAACGTTACGGTCCGATGGCAGCGATGGCTATTGCAAAAGCGAAATCCATCAATCCCTTAAACCCTCGGATTACCCTGCCTGAAGCACAAGGCGTGTTTTATACACCCGAGGCATACGGCGGTGGCAAACAAAAGGCAATGCCTTTGATCAAGTTTGCCGTCGAACAATTTGCCATATTCAAACCCGCTGCTGCTATCATGCCCAACTGGGGTGGACCGGTTGCACAATACCTACTGGAAGAAGCCCAAAAATAATGTGCATTATGCGACTTTGTTACTTTTTATTGCTTTTCCTCACCATACCCTCGTATGGTCAGAAAATGTTGTTGCTGGAAAGGGCCAATAGGGCCAAAACAACGAAAATGTATGTGGGCGAAACCCTTCGTTTTCGCTTGAACGGGGCTGAAAACTATTGGTACGAACGTACCATCACCGATATTTTACCTGAATCCAATCTGCTGCTTTTAGATAATTTTCCCGTCAAATTAGACAGTATTGCGGTACTAAAAGTCTCCAGAAGACCGATATGGAGGATCAGCGGCGGCGCCTTGCTCAGCCTGGGCGGCACCCTTGCGCTGGCAGCCACCGCCGGGCGTCTGCTGTACAACGACCGGGATTTAGACCTGCCAAAATTGTATGGTATGTCAGTCGTTTCGGCGGGCAGCGGACTGTTTTTTCTCTCCAAACGGAAATTGAAACTCGGCAATAAGCATCGCTTGCGCATTGTCGAAATTAAATTCCCGGAACCGCTGATTGCGCCTCCTAAGTGAGTGTTTGGTGTTTCGTGTTTAGGGC
>JAYSZC010000918.1:0-7348 GCA_043738235.1 Lewinellaceae bacterium
CTGACGATCATTGTATTGATTACTGTGCTGGATTTTACTTACAACCTGGCGTATTACCTTTTCGGTCAACCTTTTACCTGGTGGACCACTGCGATCTACCTGTTTGCAACACTTCTCAACCTGGTTTACTTTAAACTTCGGGGGCATTTTCGTTTTTTCCGAAATACACAATTGGTACTGACCATAGCGCTGCCATTGGCCGCACAAATTACACATGGCGGCTTTGTGGGAAGCAGCGGTGTGGTACTGGCGGCTTTTTTAGCGCCTTTGGGCGCCCTGATGTTCGCAGGAATACATACCGCGCGGCTTACTTTTTTCTGTTACCTGTTTACTCTTTTAGTCGCAGGCATTTGGGAATATGTTGTCGGATCGAATCCCAATAACCTCCCGCCGGAAATACACCTGCTCTTTTTTGAATTCAATTTTGCCTTTATCGCTACGGTGGCTTACTTCCTCATGGAAGGTTTTTTAAAAAATAAAGCCTCCCTTTTAGCCATGATCCGCGAAGAACACCAGATTGCCAATACCCTGCTGCTCAATATTTTCCCGGATGAAACTGCCCGTGAACTAAAAGAGCGCGGGCGGGTGGCTGCCAAAAGTTACCAGCAGGCAACGGTGTTGTTCACGGACTTTGTCGGGTTCTCGGCTTTTGCCCGCACGCTGACTGCGGAGGAATTGGTGGAACAGATCGACTTTTATTTCGGCGCCTTTGACGACATTATGACACGACACGGACTGGAAAAAATTAAAACCATCGGCGATAGTTACATGTGTGTGGGAGGCATTCCTACTTACACGGATAACCATGCCCACGACATGGTACGTGCGGCGCTGGAAATCAGACAATTCGTTGTCTATCACAGAGATAACAAAATGTCGCAGTATAACTACCCTTTTGATATTCGGATCGGCATTCATACCGGTCCGGTGGTATCAGGGGTGGTAGGCAGCACTAAAATGGCTTTCGACATCTGGGGAGAAACTGTCAACATCGCTTCGCGTATTGAACAGGCCTGTGACCCCGATATGATTAATATTTCAGAAGCAACCCATGCGCTGATCCGCCACAAGTTCGACTGTGTTTACCGCGGCCGTTTTCCGGCGAAACATATCGGCGAGGTGGATATGTATTATGTGAGTGGTGAGTTGTGAGTAGTGAATTGTGAGTTGTGAGTAGTGAATTGTGAATTGTGAGTGGCATCTCGTTAGAAGAACATTCCCAATATTCCTCTAAGGAGATGCCACTCACTATTCACAACTCACTACTCACTACTCACAATTTTCTGTAGAGGTAGTTGGGGTTTTTCATCACCAATTCCAGTCCTTTCCAGCGTTTCATTTCCTGTGCTAATTGCACACTGCCGTATTCCCAGAAATCAGCGGAATCATCGAGCAGCAGAAAACCGCCCGGAGCCAGGTGCTCCAGACTGTGCTCCACATCCCGGCGGGCCACTTCGTATGAGTGATCGCCGTCGACATACACAAAAGATAATGGCCCGCCAAGCGTAATTTTTCGGCCAAAAACATCCGTTTTACGCTGTTTTTTTTGCCAGGCATCGAAAAAGGCATCTGAAGTTAGTCGCAGGGTATACGGCAGATATTCGCGGCTGAAAAAGAGTGTATTCCTCCTGAAACTTTCCCGGATAAAATCGGTAAAATCTTCCCGGGTGATGTGCCGGCAAGCCTCAAAGTGCGCCATGTAAACGGCATCGTCTTTGCGCATCCGGTCGTGATAACCTTCATATACCCACGGATCGCAACTGAAAAAAGGGCGATTCATCCCGTGTTTTCGCAGCAACCAGGTAATCACATTGGTAGATAATCCCGCAAATGATCCTATCTCCAGTATCACGCCCGTTGGCGGTAGGCGTTGCAATGCATAATCAAACGCGTAAATGTTGCCTTCATGCAACATCCCTGCGCCGCCCATGGCACTACTCATACGGGCAATATAGTCGTCCCGGATCGTTTTATAAGGATACAGCCGGAGCAACAGTTTTCGATAAAAGGACATGGCGAATAAGCAAAAGGCAAATTGGTAAACAAAGTATCTGAACCACGCAAAAGTAGTACGAATAGGGTTTATCTCTTTACTTTGGCCGTAGTAAGTAAAAAGGCAAAATTGCAAAAGGCAAAAAGCAATGAAAATCAATGCGTTACAAAAAATTTGTGTTAACTAATTTTGCACACCTACTTAAACTATTTACACACAACATTATCATGAAAAAATTTCTCCCACTGTTTCTTAATATCCTGTTTATCAGCAGTATATGCGCGCAATCGCCATTGAAAATCAAAGCCGGGCGCTTGAGCGCACAAATAGAATCCAAAATCATCGCCTGGCGCCGCGATTTCCACCAGCACCCCGAACTCTCTAACCGGGAATTTAAAACCGCCGAAAAAGTGGCTACCCATTTAAAAAGCCTTGGCATGGAGGTGCGTACAGGCATCGCATACACCGGAGTAGTAGGCATATTAAAAGGTGGAAAACCCGGGCCGGTAATCGGCCTGCGCGCCGATATGGATGCCTTGCCGGTGGTCGAACGCGGCAACCTGCCTTTTAAATCAACCGTACAATCTGATTATAACGGCGAGCCAGTGGGGGTGATGCACGCCTGCGGACACGATACCCATGTTGCCATTCTGATGGGCGTTGCGGAAGTGTTGTCTCAAATACGCGCCGAACTGGCTGGAACCGTGGTTTTTGTATTCCAACCGGCTGAAGAAGGCCCGCCTGCAGGCGAGGAGGGCGGCGCCGAACTGATGATAAAACAAGGTGTGCTCGACAATCCAAAGATAGAAGCTATGTTTGGTTTGCACATCAATTCGCAAACAGAAGTGGGCAAAATCAACTACCGGCCAGGAGGTATCATGGCTGCTTCCGATTGGTTTTATATCAGCGTATATGGCAAACAAACCCACGGTTCACAACCCTGGAGCGGGGTTGACCCGATTGTGGTATCGGCAGAAATTATTCAGGGCCTGCAAACAATCGTTAGCCGCCAAACCGACCTGACGTTGCAACCTGCCGTTATCACGGTGGGTAAAATAGAAAGCGGCGTCCGTGCAAATATTATTCCTGAACTGGCAGAAATGGTTGGCACCATCCGAACCCTCGATACGGCCATGCAACGGATCATTCATCAAAAAATCAGACTGACTGCCGAGAAAATAGCGGAAAGCGCCGGCGCCCGGGCGGAAGTGCGCTTTGAAAACAAAACGCCCATTACGTACAATGACCCTGCTTTGACGGCCCGCATGGCAGGCTCGTTGCAGGAGGCAGCCGGCATAGAAAATGTTTCTGAAAACAGGCCGCGCACCGGCGCTGAAGACTTTGCCTTTTATGCGCAGCATGTACCTTCTTTTTTCTTTTTCCTCGGTGGAATGCCCAAAGGCATGAAACCCGAACAGGCTGCAGCACACCATACCCCCGATTTCTTTATTGATGAAAGCGGGATGACACTGGGTGTAAAAACGTTCTGCTATTTGGTGCTGGATTATTTTGGGGAGAAGAAGTAGGCTAAAAGGCAAAGGGCAAAAAGCAAAGAGCGTACATTGCCCTTTGTTTTTTGCCCTTTGCCTTTTGCTTTTTGCAATTTTGCCCTTTGTTTTTTGCCCTTTGCCTTTTGCCTTTTGTAAAATTAACTGCCCCCTTTAAACTCCGCCACCAAAGCCTGCAAACTGCTTTTGGCGTCGCCATAGAGCATCCGGCAGTTATTTTTGAAAAACAGCGGGTTTTCCACGCCTGCAAAACCTTTGCCTTTGCCGCGTTTCATAACGATCACCGTTTGGGCGCGGCTGGCTTCAATGATAGGCATACCCCACAAGGGGCTGTTTTTATCTTCCTGGGCGGCAGGGTTCACCACGTCGTTGGCGCCGATAATCATACAGACATTTACACTGTCCATTTGAGGGTTGATGGCATCCATTTCCACCATCGCATCGTAAGATATGTTGGCTTCTGCCAGCAATACATTCATGTGGCCGGGCATACGCCCTGCTACCGGGTGAATGGCGAAACTGACGTCTGCGCCATTTTTTTCCAGCGCTTCGGTCAATTCGCGTACGGCGTGTTGGGCTTGAGACACCGCCAGACCGTATCCGGGTACAATCACCACGCGGTTGGCCGCTTCCAGTATCAGGTATGCGTCGCTTGCTTTTACTTCCTTGATCTCTCCAAAAACTTCTGCGGAGATACCCGTCGGAGCTGCGCCGAATCCACCCAGAAACACATTGGCCACCGAGCGATTCATGGCTTTGCACATAATGAGTGTTAATATAATACCACTAGCGCCCACCAAAGCGCCTGCTACTATGAGCAGGTTGTTTTGCACAATAAAACCGGAGGCACAAGCGGCCATACCCGAATAACTGTTCAGCAAACAAATCACCACAGGCATATCAGCGCCTCCAATAGGTATTACCAAGGCAATACCCAACGCCAGTGCCAGGACAGCAAAGACGGCAAAATACCGGTAAGCCTCCGGCGCCACCGTATCCAAGGCAAACAAAACGCCGGTGGCAAGTATACCGAGCAGTACCGCTCCCGTTACAATCTGTTGTCCGTTATAGGTAATAGGTTTACCGGAAATAAATTTTTCCTCCAATTTAGCCCAGGCGATGAGCGAACCTGAAAACGTAACCGCCCCGATAATGGCTGTCAGCCATAAGATTAAGCCGCCGGAAATCCCCTGTCCTTCGGGATGTGCGTGGAATTCGCCCCAGGCTACCAATAGAGATGCCAATCCGCCAAAACCGTTGAGCAGGCCTACCATTTGAGGCATTCCGGTCATAGGGGTTTTATAAGCGAGCCAAAGACCGATCGCAGTACCTACGGCAACCCCGATTAAAATGTATTCGTAGCGTTCGACATGCAGGTCCATCAACGTAACAATGATGGCTGCAGCCATGCCGACACCCGAAATCAGGTTGCCTCGTTTGGCAGACTCCGGGCTGCTCATCAATTTGAAACCGAGGATGAATGTAATCGCCGAAAGGATATAAACGATATTAATGAGTGTATTCAGATCCATAAGGAGCGCTTATTTTTTTACTTTTTTCTTGAACATTTCCAACATGCGGTCGGTCACAAAATAACCACCAACCACATTAATCATAGCCAGCGCTACGGCGATACCGCCCAGGACCGCTGCAAAATCGTTGTTTCCAACGCCCTTGGCCAAACCTGCGGCTAAAATCGCCCCCAAAACGGTAATGCCTGAGATGGCATTGGAGCCGGACATCAGCGGCGTGTGCAACAAGGACGGCACTTTGGAAATAATTTCGACGCCCAGAAAAATAGCCAGTATCAGGATAAAAAGCAGGAAAGTAAGCACGGTTGTTTCCACGATAACGAATTGAAAGTGAATAATAATAAAAAGGGCAAAATTGCAAAGGGCAAAAAGCAATGTAAATCAATGAATTACAGAAGATTAGTATTAACTAATCTGGCACAACTCTACTTAAAGTTGAGGTTGGACGGTTTGGATTAGAACTCCCGGAGCACTTTACCGGCATGTGTTACCACGCAGCTTTGCAGGATATCGTCTTCCATGTCTACGCGGAACTGTTTGTTTTCTTTATCCCAGAATTCATCCGTCAGGTTGTACAGGTTGGCCGAATACATTTGGCTGGCATGCACCGCCACGCGGCCCGGCAGATTGGCCAATCCGAGTATTTTTACGCCGTTTACGTCCACTTCCTTGCCCAATTCGGCGCCTTCCACATTGCCGCCGCTTTCCACGGCCAGATCGACGAGAATACTGCCCGGGCGCATGCCTGCAACCATTTCTTTGGTAATGATAACAGGTGCTTTACGGCCGAATACCTGCGCCGTCGTCACCACAATATCGCTCATTGCGCATTGTTTTGCCATCACTTCCCGTTGTTTTTGCAGTTGTTCCTCCGTCAGTGCCTTGGCATATCCGTCTTTGGTTTGTCCGGTTTCACCCAGGTCTACTTCGACAAAACGGGCGCCCAGCGATTTGACCTGCTCGGCTACCACGGGACGTGTATCGAATGCATCCACACGCGCGCCGAGGCGTTTGGCAGTAGCAATGGCCTGCAAACCCGCTACGCCCGCTCCAATAATAAATACACGCGAGGGGGAGATCGTGCCTGCCGGGGTAGTCATCATTGGGAAAACACGATCCGTGCGTTCGGCAGCCATAATGACTGCCGCATAACCTGCCAGGCTGGCTTGCGAACTGAGCGAGTCCATTTTTTGAGCGCGGGTGCTGCGCGGAATCATTTCCATGGAAATAGCAGTCACACCGCGTTCGGCCAGGCTGTTGAGCAGGGCTTTTTCATTAAATGGGTCGAGGTAACTGACATGAATAGCGCCGGGTTTCAGCAGGGCGACATCTGTGTCTTCCGGTTTGCGGAGACGCAGCACCAAATCTGATTGCAACACGGCGTTGCGGTCTTTTGTAATCACCGCTCCGGCTTTTTCATATTCACTGTCGAGAACACGGATACCGTCTCCTAACCCCGATTCTATGAGCACGGAAGCGCCCAGGGTAGTGAGTTTTTTTACGTCATTGGGAATAAGTGCGGCACGTAATTCGCCGGGAAAATTTTCTTTTGGAACGCCAATCTGCATGGATAAAGACATTAAGTAAAAGGCAAAAGTGCAAAAAGAAATGAAAACAAATAGCATCAGCGCATTTTCGGTTGCCGGCGTTTTCCGCCCGGCCTGAAACCGTTTCGCCCGCCCATCATAGCCATCGTAGACGGGTTCATCCCCTGACCGGCTTGTTTGAGTTGTTTTTCGATTTCTTTTACCTGTTCTTTCAGCGTTGGCTCTGTGATATTCAGTTTTTTCAAATCGGCAAAATGTGATTGCGCCGCTTTGATGTTGTTTTTACCGGCAGCGATCATCACCATTTGCATGAGGGCCGCTCCGCGTTCATTGTCAGATGGCAATCCTGCATCCAGGGCTTTTTTGACCCATATTTCTGCGGTAGCGAAGTCGCGCTTTTGCATGGCAATACCGCCGTGCGTCATGTAGTACACGCCTTTGTAGCCCACCAGCAGCAGTTTTGGGAAAAAAGTAAGTTTCAAACGCTGTTCGGCTTCGTCGAGTCGCTGCTGACTCACCAACATATTAGTGGAAAGAATGGTGCCCAGCATGAGGTACCCGATCAGCAAAATGATACCTACCAGTAAAAACGGGAATCCGTACCAGAAACCATATACTGCCCACAGCACAATACCGGACAATATACCGCCCGCAATCAGGGCTAAACGAAGATAAATATTGATCGTAAACATTTATTGGATTGGATATTTAAATGGTCGAGTTTGAATGGTTTGACCCTCCTTCGCCTAAAAAGGCTTCGGCGGGTAA
>JAYSZC010000919.1:0-1175 GCA_043738235.1 Lewinellaceae bacterium
TTAAAAGAGGAGAAAAAACAATGAAATTTGAAGATTATCGAATTGCTTCCGAAATAAAACGGAACCTGGAAAAACTGGGTTTCAAACGCCCGACTGATATCCAGTTCAAATCCATACCGGCCATTTTGAAAGGTGAAGATGTGCTGGCCATCGCCCAAACCGGCACCGGTAAAACGGCGGCTTTTGTAATACCTGTGGTGAATATGCTCCATGATCGTAAAGATTCCAGCCGGGCGGATGGCATCAAATGTGTGGTGATGGTGCCTACCCGGGAACTGGCCTTACAAATCACGGAAGTATTCGATAAGATCGGCATGTACACCCGGGTGAAAACCTTTTGCGTATTCGGCGGCGTGGAACAAGGGCCACAGATCGCCCGGCTGGAAAAAGGAATAGACGTGCTGGTGACAACGCCTGGCCGGATGTTCGACCTCGTGAGCCAGGGCTATATTAAACTGGATCGGGTAGAGATTCTTATACTGGATGAAGCCGACCACATGCTCGACCTGGGTTTTATAAAGGACATCCAGGACCTGATCAAGTTTTTGCCCAAAAAACGACAGACCCTGTTTTTTTCCGCTACCATCAACGAGCACATTAAAAAGCTGGCTTATTCGCTGGTTACCAGGGCTATACGTATACAGGTGTCACCGAAAGACCCAGTAGCGAAAAATATCAACCATGCCGTCGCCTTTATTGAAATGGACGATAAACGTTTCTTCCTGGAACGTATCCTCACCGAACACCCGGACAGCAAAATCCTGGTGTTTGTGCGCACCAAAGTGCGGGCAGAACGGGTGCTCAAGGCCATGGAACGGGTCGGTATTGTATGCCAGACCATCCACGGCGACAAGGAACAGCAGGACCGCCTGTCGGTGATGAACCAGTTCCGGGATGGCACGCTTAAAGTGTTGGTTGCCACCGATGTAAGCGCACGCGGCATCGATATCGCCAATGTGGATTACGTGATCAACTATGATCTTCCGGACGTGGTGGAAAACTATGTTCACCGCGTGGGACGAACCGGGCGGGGTACCCAAAAAGGGCAGGCCCTGTCGTTTTGCAGCGAAGAGGAAAAGGGCATTCTGGCTGAAATCGAGGAGTTCCTGGGCAAACCCATTAACGTGTTGAAAATCGAAAAAAAGGAATACGCCGAGACGCTGGATCTGAGTGGT
>JAYSZC010000920.1:0-7339 GCA_043738235.1 Lewinellaceae bacterium
AAAAGCAGATGAATAGTTTTTAAAATCCTTGATATACCTTCGTCATAGTCAATGTAAAGTAGTTTTGAACGAAAGGCCAGTGCAAATGCCTGAAAGCGGAGACTTCAAACCATCAAACCTTTTCAAACCACTCAAACCTGACTATATCATTGCGCCAAACTCTTCACCTTTTTCACAACGATTAACCAAATATGAGCTTCTTCACACGTCTTTCCAACGGCTGGAAAATGGCCGTTATCAGTTTCGAAACGATACAGAAAAATCCGTCTTTGATGCTTTTTCCGGTATTTTCGGTCATTTCATTCGTATTGGTTTTTGCCACTTTCGCAGGCGGTTCCTTCCTTCTTCTCGGCGATCAGATCCGCGCGATGTTAGCCGACGAACAGTACGGAAGAGCCGCAGCCATCGGCTTTATGTTCCTGTACTACCTGGTCAATTTTTTCATCATCGTTTACTTCAACTCGGCGCTGATTTATTGCACCGCCAAAATCCTGAACGGCGAAGAAACAACTCCATCCGAAGGTCTCGCATTTGCCAATTCCAGGATCAATAAAATCCTCGGGTGGTCGGTGCTGTCGGCCACGGTCGGCACTTTGTTGCAATTGCTCCAGGAAACTGGAAAAATCGGTCAGATTGTAAGTTCGCTGATCGGAATAGCCTGGTCCATCCTCACCTTTTTTGCCGTACCGGTACTCATTTTTGAAGATAAAAGCGTCATCGATACCGTGAAAGAATCGGGGCGCCTGATGAAACAGAAATGGGGCGAATCGCTCGCGGCCAACATGAGTTTCGGCCTTTTCCACTTGCTGGGCATACTCGTTGCCATCGCAGTCGGGGTACTCCTTTCGGGAATAAGCGTGATTTTAGGCATCATCGTGGGTATTTTCATTGTCTTGATAGTCAGCACCTTCATTTCTACGGCACAGACCGTTTTTGTAGCGGCCATGTACAACCACGTGACCGGAATGCCGACCGGCGAATTTGATGACCGGACACTGGACGGCATGTTTATCCAGAAGAAATGATTGCGTAAAATTATCCACATCGACATGGACGCTTTTTATGCGTCGGTTGAGCAGCGCGACAACCCTGCATTGCGCGGGCTTCCATTGGCTGTTGGCGGTGGAGGCCCGCGCGGCGTAGTAGCCGCAGCGAGTTATGAAGCCCGGAAATTTGGCATTCGTTCCGCGATGCCGGGCGCTAAAGCGCGGCAGTTGTGCCCGCAACTCATTTTTGTGCGACCCAATTTTGAACAATATAAGGCCGTTTCACAGCAGATTCGCGCTATTTTTCTGGAATACACGGATCTGGTGGAACCGTTGTCGCTGGACGAAGCCTACCTGGATGTTACACACCCCAAATCAGGGCTTCCCTCAGCCACATTGCTGGCCCGGGAATTGCGCCGGCGCATTTTTGAAACCACACAACTCACTGCCTCTGCCGGTGTGTCGTATTGTAAATTTTTGGCGAAAATGGCCTCCGACCTGAACAAACCCAATGGCATGGCGATTATCCTGCCCCACGAAGCGGAAGCGTTTCTGGAACGCCTGGAGATCGGGAAATTTCACGGCATCGGAAAGGCTACGACGGCTAAAATGCAAAAAATGGGCATTTTCAACGGCCATGACCTGAAACAACACGCGTTGCACGAACTGGTAAGGCACTTCGGCAAAGTCGGACGTTTCTATTACAACATTGTCCGCGGCATCGACGAACGCGCCGTGCAAAGCCACTCCGTGCGCAAATCCATCAGCACCGAAGAAACCTTCCATACAGACCTTGGAACTACAGAAGAAATGATGGAGCAAATCGCACTGCTCGCCGATGACCTGCAACGCCGCATCGAGCGCGCCGACAATCCGGGCCGCACTTTGACGCTCAAAGTCAGATATGCCGATTTCCGCATTGTGACCCGCTCCAAAACGATGGATCACGACATCCATTCAGCCATTGAAATGATCGAACTGGCTGCTCCCCTACTCGCCGACACGGAGGCACTGGAGCGCAAAGTGCGGCTGCTGGGCCTGGGCGTCTCCAACCTGCACCGAGAACGGGAGGAACAACAACGGGAGCAACCGGGGCCGGGAGAGCAGTTGATGCTGGAGTTTTAATACACTTTTAGGGTTTCAATAATTTCCCTACTTCCCGCCACGTAATCAGTTGAATACCATTGTCTTTTATTAATTGCCGGCAGGCATCCCCGGTAAAAAAATCGTAGTCCGCCTGCCGCCAGGCTGCATCCCACAAGCCGGGAAAACCCGCAGTCATACCTGTCATTTCATCATTTTCAAAAGCCGTGTGCATCACTAATACGTTTACACCGGCTTCCATGTTTTGAAATACATGGGTATAAAAGGCAGCCATACCTCCTTTAAAATCCTTGGGAGTCGCTGTAATCGTTCGATCCACCACGATGTCCCGCTCCGTAATCAGTTTACGGTAGGCTTCCGGGGCGTTTTTCAGGAATTCACCACCGACCATGACAGGGACGCCATATTCGCGACCGAGCCGGAGGTAAATTTCAAAAAAAAGCGGATTTTGGTAAAACAGGCAGCGCATGTGGCTGTCGAAATGGGTCGGCTGGAGGCCCATCGCTTTGGCCTTTTCAATTTGCGCGCGCAATTCCCGCTCCACTTCTTCCGCTTTGGCTTTGGCGCCAAACGCCGCACAATCCGGGTAAAAATAGCCGTTGGCATCCACGATGCTCGACACCTCGCTGCGCGGCGCAACAGGCCCCCAGCGATATGGCAGCCACTCGCTGCTCAGGGTCAGGTGAAGCCCCAGGTCGTGTTGCGGATTCGCTTTGGCAAATGACGCCATTTCCGGAAACCAGGGACAAGGCACCATCACACTGGCGGAAGTAACCGCGCCTTGTTGCAGGGCTTTGATACTCGCCTGGTTTTCGGCGTGGGCCACTGCCAGGTCGTCGGCATGGATAATGAGCAGCTTGGTTTTTGCCGGATAACCGAGGCGTTCGGCCAGCGTTGCGGTATTTTGGGTAAAAGAGGAGGTCAAATAAAAAAGACAAAAACAGGAAAGTAAGAACCGTTTATTTTGCATGAGTGGGTTGTTTCAGTATGTAATCCAGGCAAATGTAGGGTGCGGAACCGAAAACATAGTATTGCCCAGGTTAAAAACCGGGCGTATTATTGCGAGCCGTTTCTGTGGCAATCAACATCCATCGTTTAAAATTATCCTGTCCTTATGCAAATCAAAAGACCTGTTCTACAACTTGTACCTTTGATAACCGCCTTCACCCTGCTGGTTGTTTCCTGTATGAAATTTGCTCAAAAAAGCAGCATCCTGACGATCCGGGAAGACCCTGCGTCAGCGCTCAAAAACGCCGCAGCCATCCGGGAAAAAACCAGCATTAAAACCGCAGAAGGACTTCGGCTCGATCTCTGGGCCTCCGATACCCTGGCGCCCGACCCGGTCGCCATCTCTGTGGACGATCGCGGAAGGGTTTACCTGACGCGCACCAACCGGCAAAAAAATTCGGAATTTGATATTCGCGGATACCGCCACTGGATGACTGCTTCCATCAGTCTGCAAACGGTAGAAGACCGGCGCGCCTTTTTACACAGCACTTTTGCCCCGGAACGCAGCAAGGAAAACGAATGGCTGAAAGATTTAAACTACGACGGCAGCCACGACTGGCGCGACCTGGCCGTGGAAAAAGAGGAAATTTGGCGGCTGGAAGACCGCAATCAGGATGGCATGGCCGATATTTCCACCAGAATCCTGCATGATTTTCACGATGAAATCACCGATGTAGCCGGCGGTATTTTAGTCAGAGAACACGATGTTTTTCTGGCACTTGCACCCGATCTCTGGCGTCTGGAAGATACCAACGGCGATGGCATCCTGGACAAAAAAACATCCATCAGTCACGGCTACGGGGTGCATATCGGATTTAGCGGCCACAATATGTCGGGCATCGTGGAAGGGCCGGACGGGCGCATTTACTGGAATATGGGCGATATCGGCGCCAATATCACTACGGCAGACGGGAAAAAATTTGAAAACCCCAATTCCGGGTTTATTGCGCGGGCCAATCCCGACGGCAGCGATTTTGAAATTTTTGCCACCGGGCTGCGCAATACCCACGAATTTGCTTTTGATGAATACGGTAACCTGATTTCCTGCGACAACGACGGCGACCACCCCGGCGAAAGCGAACGGCTGGTACACATCGTCGAAGGTTCCGACGCGGGCTGGCGCGCCAACTGGCAATACGGCAAATACACCGATCCGAAAAACAACGAATACAAGGTGTGGATGGACGAAAAACTGTACCTGCCGCGCTGGGACGGGCAGGCCGCCTATATTATTCCGCCCATCAGGAATTACCACAACGGCCCGACCGGCATGGTGTACAACCCCGGTACGGCCTTGGGAACCGCATGGAAAAACAAGTTTTTTGTGGTCGAATTTGTCGGCAACCCCTCCCGCTCCCCTATCTGGTCATTCGGACTGAAACCCAAAGGCGCTTCTTTTGATCTGGACAGTGAGCTGGAAGTCGCGCGGGGCATTTTGCCCACAGGTATTCAATTTGGTCCCGACGGCGCCTTGTATGTTGCCGACTGGGTAACCGGCTGGAATACAAAAGATTACGGGCGTGTCTGGAAATTGGATGTAACGCAGGAAACGAATGACCTGGCGGCAGTGCGGCAGGAAACGAAACGGTTGATGCAACTCAAATATGCCAAGCAAAACCTGGAAACGCTGTACGGATTGTTGTTCCACGCTGATGTACGTATTCGGAAAAAGGCGCAGTTTGAATTAGTCGCCAGACAGGGCAAAGGTTTACCCATTTTACAGAAAGCCATTACACAAACGGAACACCAACTGGCGCGGATACACGGGATTTGGGGCATCGGCCAGTTGGCCCGGCAAAACAAAACGTATGCCGCGCCTTTGATCCCGCTGTTGCAGGATAAAGACCCGGAAATCATCGCGCAAGTGCTTAAAACGCTGGGCGATGCGGAAATTACCAGTGTCGGCAATGACATCATACCCTTTTTGAAACACCCAGATTCGCGGGTTCGTTTTTTTGCAGCGGAAGCGCTGGGATTATTAGCAGTACAAACAGCCGTGCAACCATTGATACAACTACTGGAGCGCAACAACGACGAGGATGTATATATCAGGCACGCCGCAGTGCTGGCCTTGTCGAGGATCGGACAAGTGGAGCCGGTCACCGCTTTAGCCCGCAACCCCAACAAAGCGCTGCGCACCGCCGCCGTTCTGGTTTTGAGAAGGCTGGCACATGCACAAATTGCCCTGTTCCTGCATGACCAGGATGAATATATCGCTACGGAAGCCGCCCGGGCGATCAATGATGATTTGTCCATACCTGCTGCTTTACCCGCTCTGGCAGCTGTCCTGAAAGACAGCAAATCCCGTTCGGAAGCCCTGTTGAGGCGGGCCATCAATGCTGCCTTGCGGGTGGGTGGTGAAAAAGAACTCGACTTGCTGATCAACTTTTCAAAACGAACAGATATATCAGCCGTCATCAAAGCCGAAGCGCTGGCAACCCTGGGTACTTGGGCCAATCCGTCGGTACTGGATCGGGTGGACGGGCGTTTCCGGGGCAAAATGGAACGGGATGCTGCGGTGGTTCGCGCGCATGTCCGGCCTCATATCGCCGGTTTTTTAAACGACTCTAATCCCCAAACGCTGGTGGCCGTGGCCGGTTTGTTAGGCCATCTGCAAATCGGCGATTTCAACGATCAATTAGCCAAAATATATGCCGAAACGCCGGATAACACGGTCAAAATGGCTATTTTACCTGCATTGGATCAACTAAAATATACGCATATCGCGACGATCATTAAAAGCGGCATGGAAGACGCCAATGAACAGGTGAGAACGGTAGCATTGGGGCTGCTGAACGACGGCAATGTGACCAAAGAAGGACTTCCCGCTATTGTCAACACTATTTTTACAAAAGGCGGCATCCGGGAGCAACAACAGTTGTTGGTTGTTCTGGGAAAATTATCGCCTGATAAAACGCTCGCCATTCTGGGAGATTTAACTGCGCAACTGCGCGAGCGGAAACTTTCGCAGGAACTGATGCTGGAATTAACTGAAGCCGTGGAGGCATCCGGTTCAGAAAGCCTGAAAGCGCAACTGGCGGCCATTCACCCCGACAATTCCATGATCGATGCGTATGCCGAGGCGCTTTACGGGGGCAATATCGAAGCAGGCAGGCATATTTTTTATAATAACTCGGCGGCACAATGTATGCGCTGCCACGCCATCGGAGCGGAAGGTGGCACTGTGGGGCCGTCCATGAACCGGATCGGCAGCACCTTGAACCGCGAACAAATTTTACAGTCTCTGACAGACCCCGGCGCGCGACTTGCCCCCGGCTACGGCAGTGTTGCGCTGACGCTCAAAGATGGTCAGCAGGTGTATGGTGTATTGAGTAAAGAAACCGACGAGGCTTTGACACTCGCCACCTCTGATGCGGAACCTTTGGTCATTCCTGTTTCCAGAATTGCCAAAAGGGAGAACCTGCCTTCCAGTATGCCGCCGATGGGAGAGGTGTTGTCCAAAAGGGAGATCAGGGATTTGGTGGAGTTTTTGGCGGGACTCGGAAAATAAATAGGGTTCGGACGTACTACACGCTCGCCGCGAACACCGCGTATTCCAGAAAAAACAAGATCCAGATAAACAGGTAATAACGCCGCACGGAGGCCGGTTCTTCCAGTCGCAAACGCGACGCGGCGATCCATAAAGCCAACAACATCAGCGCATGGGCCGTGGCAAAAAACCATTTGTTCAGCGGCAAATTGCCCGTGAGCGACACAACGATGTTGAACACATACAATAAACCCAGCAGCAAGTTGCCGATGCGGAATACATTTCGGGCGCCCAGCTGAAGGCTGAGCGTACGAATCTGAAACCGCCGGTCGCCCTCCATATCAGGCACGTCTTTAAACCACGCGATGGCGATGCTGTATATAAAAATGCTCGCAGTCAGCATCCACACCACCACGGGGATATTTGCAGCGCCGTTGATGGTGTGGTGAAAATGCAGGAATAACAATAGGTTGACGATCACGCCGCGCACCGCGATAATACAAAATGCCGCCCAGAAGTGAAACCGTTTCAACCGTAGCGGCGGCAGGGAATATGCCGTTCCAAGCGCCAGGCTCAACAGTACCGTCAGCAACAAATACCGCCCCATCACACCAGCAATAATCAGCGAAATCAGCACTGAAATGCCGATAATCCAATAAGCATTGCGCATGGAATACGCGCCGGATGCCAGCGGCAGCCAGGGTTTGTTGACCCGGTCGATTTCAACATCCGTGATCTGGTTCAGACCCAC
>JAYSZC010000921.1:0-20629 GCA_043738235.1 Lewinellaceae bacterium
CTTTCGCGCAAACCCTTCTTAATCAAGGTGGAGGATAACGGATTCGAACCGATGACCTCTTGCATGCCATGCAAGCGCTCTACCAGCTGAGCTAATCCCCCTTTTCCGTGTTTGGGGTGTGGGTGTAGCGGCAAAAATAGCCGTTTACACCCACACCTGAAAACCGGATTAATCTTTTTTATCTTCTTCTTCTGTAGCGGGCGTTTCGTCGGCGGCAGGAGTTTCTTCCGTTGCTTCGGCTACTGCTTCGGGAGCAGATTCTTCTGCGGCAGGCGTTTCATCGGCTGCTTCGGCAACTACTTCATCCGCCGTTTCTTCTGCGGCGGGTGCTTCTGCTGCTTCCACTTCGGCAACTACTTCATCCGCCGCTTCTTCCGCAACAGGCGCTTCTGCTTCCACTTCGGCCACTACTTCAGCCGCCGTTTCTTCAGCGACTTCAGCCACTGCTTCAGGAGCAGTTTCTTCTGCAATCGGAGCGGCTACTTCTTCTTCTACCTGAGTTACTACTTCCTCGATAACAGCCGGCGTTTCATCTACTTCTTCTACCACTGCTGTTTCGGGCGTTCCGGCAACTACGGCTGCTTTTTTGCCACCGCGACGGGTTTTCTTCGCCGTTTTGATTTTACCTGCATTCGGGTTGTAGGTTTCGTTGAAATCCACGAATTCGATCATGGCTGTTTCAGCGCCGTCGCCGCGGCGGAAGCCGAGTTTGATGACGCGGAGGTAACCGCCCGGACGTTCGGAGATTTTGGCTGCGATCGGACCGAACAGTTCTGTCAGGGCCTCTTTATTCTGTAAGTAACTGAAAACTACGCGGCGTGAGTGGGTGGAGTTGTCTTTCGACTTGGTAATGAGCGGCTCCGCGTAACGGCGCAGGGCTTTCGCTTTCGCCAGGGTTGTTGTGATGCGTTTGTGCTCGATCAACGAGATGGTCAGGTTGGCCAGCAGTGCGCGGCGGTGGGAAGCAGTGCGTCCGAGATTGTTTATTTTATCTCCGTGTCTCATGGTACAGGTACCTTTTTGTAGGTGGCGGCACTGGAGCAGCGTGAGCGCTCATGCAGTTACCACACTTTGTTAATGATGAATGATGAATGATGAATGATGAATGATGAGCGATGAATGATAAATGATGAGCGATGAATGATAAATGATGAATGATGAATATCACACGTAGAGTACTCTAAAGCGGTATTCATCATTCATCATTCATCATTTATCATTTATCATTCATCATTTATCATTCATCATTTATCATTCATCATTAGATTTTACTCTTCGTCCAATTTGTATTTAGCAAGGTCCATTCCGAAGGTCAGGCCCTTATCTTGCAATAATTCTTCGATTTCCACGAGCGACTTTTTACCAAAATTGCGGAATTTGAGCAATTCGTGGGTGTCATAGCGAACCATTTCGGCCAGGGTATTGATCTTGGCTGCTTTGAGGCAGTTGTAGGCGCGCACGCTGAGGTCGAGGTCTTCCAGGGAAGTTTTCAACAGTTTGCGCATGTGCAGGATGTGTTCATCCACTACATTTTCCTCGCGGCTGGTCGGTGTATCGAACGTAATATTGTCGTCCGTGATCAGCATCAGGTGCTGGATCATGATACGGCTGGCTTCGCGGATGGCGTCTTCGGGGTGGATCGTGCCATCGGTTTTGATGTCGATGGTCAGTTTTTCATAGTCTGTACGTTGGCCTACGCGGGTATTTTCCACTTTGTAGGATACGTTTTTGATCGGGGTATAAATGGCGTCGATCGGGATCACGCCGATGGCGAGGTCTTTCGGAGCGCCGTCGTCGGCGGGTTGGTAGCCGCGGCCTTTGCTGATCGTCAGTTCGAGTTCGAGGTTGATGGTCGGTTCCATGCGGCAGAGCAGCAGGTCGGGATTCATCACCTTGAATACGTTGTTGAATTCTTCGATCATACCGGCGCGAAATTCTTCGCGACCGCTGATGGTCAGGTAAATTTTTTCTTGCGGGTTTTTATCGTCTTGAATCACTTGTTTCAGACGCACCTGCTTGAGATTCAGCACAATATCCACCACGTCTTCAACTACGCCACGAATGGTTGCGAACTCATGGTCAACACCGCCGATACGAACGGCGCTGATAGCATAACCTTCTAATGAAGAGAGGAGGACGCGACGAAGCGAGTTGCCCACCGTTTGGCCAAAACCTGGTTCCAAGGGTTTGAACTCGAAAGTGCCTTCAAAATCGGTTGCTTTTTGCAGCAGAATTTTTTCAGGCTTTTGGAAATTGAGAATACTCATATTTTGGAAGTCTCCTTAATAAAGGGTGGGAAAACAAAAATTGGTTCGTTGGCGGAGCTGGTCGGATTGAAAAAGCATAAACGCGAAAATGGTTGGCACCGTAACCGAGTGCCAACCGTTTTGCTATCAATATCTTTACTTAGAGTACAATTCTACGATTAACTGCTCGTTGATCCGTTCCGGTATCTGGTCGCGTTGCGGGTAGGACAGGAAGGTGCCCTGCATTTTATCAGGGTTCCATTCGAGCCAGCCGAACTGGCGGACATTGCTGGTTTTAGCGTTTGCGTGGGTCGTTACGATCTCCAAACCTTTCGATTTACCGCGCACGGCGATCACATCGCCCGGCTTGACAGAGTAGGACGGAATGTTGACGATATTACCGTTCACTGTCACGTGGCGGTGTCCGACCAATTGGCGGGCGCCGCGACGGGTTGGTGAAATACCGAGGCGATACACGGTATTGTCCAGACGTGCTTCCAGCAATTGGAGCAATATTTCGCCGGTTACGCCGTGACGGCGTGTTGCGCTGACGAAGGTTTTGCGGAACTGACGTTCCAGTACACCGTAGGTATATTTCGCTTTTTGCTTCTCCGTCAACTGCAAAGAATAGTTTGAAGCCTGTTTTTTCTTCTTAGACAGACCATGCTGTCCGGGAGGATACTTCCGGCGTTCAAATGCTTTATCAAACCCAAAAATCGGGTCGCCGAACGAGCGGGCTTTTTTAGTTGTTGGTCCAGTATAACGAGCCATTCTTTACAGGAATGTGTTAGAATTCGATAATGAGATGTAGTGAGCAGCAATAATTATACGCGGCGGCGCTTAGGCGGACGGCAACCATTGTGCGGCATCGGCGTAACGTCGTTGATGACGGTTACTTTGATACCGGACTGGTCAATCGCACGAATAGCCGCTTCGCGACCGGAACCCGGGCCTTTTACAAACACCTCGGCGGTACGCATACCGGCTTCAAATGCTGTTTTCGCAGCATCATTGGCCGCTACCTGCGCAGCGTATGGGGTATTTTTCTTGGATCCACGGAAACCCGCCTTACCGGCTGATGCCCATGACACTACTTCACCTTGCTTATTGGTGATAGAAATGATAATGTTGTTAAAGCTGGCCCGAATGAAGACGATTCCTTCAGGTGATATTTTTACTTTGCGCTTAACAACTTTTTTTGCAGCTCCTTTTGCCATCGTATATGGTAGTGTGCTTTAAACTTATGGAAGAAATCAATGAATGGAACCGAAAAACAGCCATGAAGGCCTGTTGCCGGCAATCTGCACTGATTACTTAGTTGCTTTTTTCTTGTTGGCAACCGTTTTACGCTTGCCCTTGCGGGTACGAGCATTGGTACGGGTGCGCTGGCCACGAAGTGGCAAACCTTTCCGGTGACGGAGACCGCGGTAACAACCGATATCCATCAGGCGTTTGATACTCAACTGAACTTCCGAACGAAGTTGACCTTCGGTGCGGTAATCATCCGCAATGATGCGGGTGATGGCCTTGATGTTTTCATCCGTCCAGTTTTCCACTTTTGTGCTCTCGTCCATCCCCGCTTTCTCCAGGATATCTTTGGCTGTTGTAGAGCCAATTCCATAGATATAGGTCAGACCGATAACCCCTCTTTTATTCCGGGGCAAATCCACACCAGCAATACGTGCCATATTCTATTGTTGATTTGTTGTAACCTTTGATAAGTCGATTCAGTTTCAAATCATTGATATTCAACAACTTGCTAATGAACCAAACACCAGTTTTAACCCTGGCGCTGTTTGAATTTCGGGTTTTTCTTGTTGATTACATAGAGTTTGCCGTTCCGGCGAACAATTTTGCAATCAACCGAACGCTTTTTGATAGACGGTTTAACCTTCATGTCGGGCGTATTTTCAGTTTGCAAAAATTATATTGACACCTTTGATTATTTGTAGCGGTAAATAATTCGTCCACGAGTCAAGTCGTAAGGCGACATTTCTACCGATACTTTATCACCAGGCAAAATTCTGATGTAGTTCATGCGCATCTTGCCGGAAATGGTCGCCAATATGACGTGCCCGTTTTCCAGACGCACTTTGAAATTTGCATTGGAGAGCGCTTCCGCTACTTCTCCGTCTTGTTTAATAATGTCTTCTTTTGACATATAAGGCCTTTTCGATTTTGGGCTGCAAAGGTCTAACTTTTTGGGGAGATTTCCCGCAAAGAATTATTATTTTTTATAGCGTCCAAAATAAATTCATGCGTAGAGAGAATATCCGCCTTTCCTTTCCGTACTGCCACCGAGTGTTCGTAATGCGCGCTCGGTTTTCTGTCTCTGGTGTGAATGGTCCAGCCGTCGGTATCCTGGTACACCTCTTTAACACCCATATTGATCATCGGTTCAATTGCTATCACCAGACCTTCCATCAATACCGGCCCTTTTCCTCTTTTTCCGAAGTTCGGAACTTCCGGTTCTTCGTGTAAAGATCGTCCGACGCCGTGTCCCACCAGATCTCTCACCACTCCGTATTTGTGTTGCCGTTCACAGTACTCCTGAATAGCGAATGAAACATCTCCCACCCGTTTTCCATGTACTGCCTGCTCGATGCCTTTGTATAAAGAAGCGTAGGTGACGCGAAGCAGTTCCATGGTAGCGTCGTCAACATCTGCCAAAGCAAAAGTAAAAGCCGCATCTCCGTAAAATCCTTCCAGTTCCACACCGCAATCCACCGAAGCAATATCTTTTTCTCCAAATTCTCTGTTTCCCGGAATCCCGTGCACCACTATATCATTGTAAGAGATACAGAGCGAACCCGGAAAAGGGTTATGTGGCGACCCGTAGCCTTTGAAGGCCGGCCGGGCTTTGTGATCGCGGATAAATTCTTCAGCCGCCTGATCCAATTGTTTGCCGGTAACCCCCGGCTTGAGCATCGTACCAACATATCCGAGGGTTTTTGAAACCAGGAGGTTGGCATTCCGCATCAATTCAATTTCTTCTTTGGTTTTATAGAAGACTCTTTTGCCTTCTTTACCAGAACCGAACAGTCCCATGATCCTTATTGCGGTTGCCCCATTTGGAGACCCTGTGAAGAGCGTCCCTGTATGCGGCCTGATTTAATAAGACCATCGTATTTCTGCGTCAGCAAGTAGCTTTCGATCACTTGTAAGGTATCCAGTGCAACACCCACCATAATCAGCAGGGTGGTTCCGCCAAAGAAGAGTGCAAACTGTTGGTTGACTCCGAATGTGGCTGCAATGGATGGCATGATACCGAGCAGACCGAGGAATACTGCACCCGGAAGTGTGATCCGGGTCATAATATTATCGATATAATCGGAAGTCGCTTCACCCGGTTTTACACCCGGAACAAAAGCATTGTTTCGTTTCAGGTATTCCGCATAGTTCGTCGGGTTGATCATCAGGGCCGTGTACACATAAGTACAGATAACGATCAGCAGGAAAAACGACACGTTGTATCCGAAGGAGTATATGTCGCTGAACATTTGCAATTGTCCTGTGCCCCCGTCTGAAGTGGCGAGGTATTGATAAGCGGTAGCCGGAAGGAACATCAGCGCCTGGGCGAAGATGATCGGCATAACGCCCGCAGAGTTCACTTTCAGGGGCAGGTAATCGCGAGCGCTGGCAGCAGGTACGGCACCGCCCGAGCGCCCCACCATTCGTTTGGCAAACTGTATCGGAATGCGCCGAACCCCCTGTATCACCAGGATAGTAGCCAGTACGATCAGGAAGAAAAATGCCAGTTCTACAAAGAAAAGCAGCAGTTTATTGTCGCTGAAGAGTTTCTGGAATTCAAACACAAACGCTTGCGGCAGACGGGCAATGATACCGGCCTGAATAATCAGGGATACGCCGTTGCCGATACCTTTATCGGTAATACGCTCGCCCAGCCACATACAAAAGATGGTACCGGCGGTCAGGATGATGATATTGGTAAACCAGAACAGGCCGTCGGGAATTTCGGAAGAAATGGCGCCCGGCGTGCTGCGAATCAACTGAAGGTAACCGCCGCCCTGCACCAGGGTGATGGCTACGGTGAGCAAACGGGTGATCTGATTGATCTGTTTGCGTCCGCTTTCTCCTTCTTTGGTTTGCAGGCGCTGGAAATAAGGCACCGCAAAACCGAGCAACTGTACAATGATAGACGCCGTGATATAGGGCATTACGCCCAGGGCAAAAATGGCGGCATTGTCGAAAGCGCCACCTGTAAATACGTTGATAAGACCAAGAAGGTCATTGGAACCGCGATTTTGGGCTGCTTTATCAAGTGCGGCCGGAATGACGCCCGGCAATACCACAAAAGTACCCACACGGTACACCAATAATAAACCCAACGTAAAGAGAATACGCTGGCGGAGTTCTTTGATACTCCAAATATTTTTGAGAACCGTAAAAAGTTTCATTGCCGAGAGAGAAGAATTTAAACAAGTTCAACACTACCACCTGCCGCTTCAATGGCTGCCTTCGCGGAGGCCGACACTGCATGCGCCTTGATATTCACTTTAGAGGTCAAGGTGCCTTTACCCAGCACTTTGATTTTGTCGCTGGCTTTTGCCAGGCCTGCCGAAACCATTAATGCCACATCCAGATCAGATACGCCTGATTTTTGAACATACGCTTCCAATGTGCTCAGGTTGAGCGGCGTATATTCTTCGCGATTGACATTATTAAAGCCACGTTTTGGCAAACGACGCTGCATAGGCGTCTGACCGCCTTCAAAGTGACGTTTTTCCTTCGAGCCACTGCGGGCTCTATCACCCTTGTGACCACGCGTGGAAGTACCGCCATGGCCAGATCCTGTACCACGACCAATACGCTTTTCTTTTTTCACAGAACCCTGTGCCGGACGAAGATTATTGAGTTCCATTGCTGTGTTTTATTCGATATGAAAACCCGTATGGGAAATTCCCCACAACAGGTTTTTAGTTGAATTTCAATGATGAATCAATTGCAATCAGGCGTTTTCTACCTGAACCAAATGTTGTACTACCCGGATCATTCCATGAATCTGGGGATTGGCTTCATGCTCCACGGTTTGATTCATTTTACGGAATCCCAACGCGGTAAGCGTGTTTTTCTGCCGTTTTGTTTTATCAATCGGGCTTTTGACCAGTGTAATTTTTACCTTGCTCATGTTGCTTAGTTATCGGTTATCAGTTATCGGTTATCAGACGACCAACCAATTAACCATTAAACAATTTGTCCATAGAGATACCGCGCTGGCGGGCCACTTCAACCGGGCTGCGCAGGCTGGCCAATGCAGCAATCGTGGCTTTCACAACGTTGTGCGGATTGGATGAACCCTGCGATTTAGCCAGTACGTCGTGGATACCGGCCATTTCCAGTACCGCGCGCATGGCGCCACCGGCAATAACGCCCGTACCATGAGCGGCAGGTTTGATCAATACGCGACCTGCATCGAATTTACCACGCGCTTCATGCGGAATGGTACCATTCAGTACAGGTACTTTAACGAGGTTTTTCTCTGCGTCCTTCACCGCTTTGGCGATGGCTTCAGAAACCTCGCGCGCTTTGCCCAAACCCTGACCAACCCGGCCTTTACCGTCGCCCACCACTACTACTGCGGCAAAGCTGAAAGTACGACCACCCTTGGTTACTTTGGCTACGCGATTGAGCGAAACCATTTTTTCTTTGAGACCCGAATCTTCAGAAGTACGGGAATTATCTCTTTCTCTTTCTTGCCGTGCCATAGTTGACTGAGCTATTGTTGAGACTTAATTTGATACACCTGGGTTAATTTACAAAAAGCATCCATGATTCATATTGCCCTTTGCATTTTGCCATTTGCTTTTTAGAACTGGAGACCTCCCTCGCGGGCGCCGTCAGCCAAAGATTTTACACGACCGTGGTACAGGTAACCGCCGCGGTCAAAAACAATGTTTTCGATACCGGCAGCCTTTGTACGTTCGGCGATCAGTTTGCCCACTGCTGTAGCCTGTTCCTGTTTTGTTCCGGTCAATCCGGCAGAAGAGGCCGAAGCCAGCGTTTGCCCTGTCAGGTCGTCGATTACCTGACAGTAAATGGATTTATTGGAGCGAAAAATGCTCAAACGTGGGCGCGCAGCTGTTCCGTTTACTTTCTTACGGATGCGCATGTGAATGCGCTGACGGCTTTGCTTTTTTGTGCGTTTCATTATTTTTATCAATTTAGGTTTTCCCGATTACCGACCGGGGAAACATGATAATTAGGTATGAATAGAGCGGCGAACCGGGCATATAAAACAACCCGGAACGATGCGATCCTATCGTTTTTATTTTTTGCTACCGGCAGTTTTACCTGCTTTGCGGCGCACCACTTCTCCTTTGAACATGATACCTTTTCCTTTGTAAGGCTCAGGTTTACGGAAGGCGCGTATTTTGGCGCATACCTGTCCCAGGAGTTCTTTATCAGAACCTTCCAGGCGGATGAGCGGCGGCGAACCTTTTTCCATGGCCGTCGTCAACTTGATTTCCGAAGGAATGGCAAAAATGATCGGGTGGGAATAACCAATCGTAAGGGTCAGGAGATTTCCCTGACTCTCTACACGATAACCTACCCCGACCACTTCCATTTCACGGACGTAGCCTTGGCTAACGCCGGTCACCAGGTTGTTGAGCAGGGCGCGGTACAGGCCGTGTAAGGCTTTGTGCCGCTTCTGATCAGTCGGGCGCGTGACAGAAAGTGTGCCGTCTTCAATTTGCACACTAATATCCGGGTCAATTTTTTGAGAAAGTGATCCCTTCGGGCCTTTTACGGTAACCGTGTTATCGGACGCGAGAGAAACTTCCACTTTTGCCGGTATTTGAATCGGCATTTTACCAATGCGTGACATATCGCAAATGAAATCTTAGTTCTAAGTTTTTGACGCTTAGGTGATTAGGAAACATAGCAGAGCAACTCGCCGCCCACATTCATCTCGCGGGCTTTTTTGTCCGTCATTACTCCTTTCGAAGTAGAAACGATCATTATGCCCAGGCCGTTGATGATGCGTGGAATATCCGTTGCACCGGAGAATTTACGCAATCCCGGACGGCTTACCCGGACCAGATCGCGGATGACAGGCTGCTTGGTAGCCGTATCATACTTCAGTGCAATTTTGATGATGCCCTGTTTATTTTCAGGAGTTTTTTCCTCGAACGTATATTTGAGAATGTAACCCTGATCATACAAGATCTCCGTGATGGACTTCTTGATACGGGAAGCCGGAATCTCGACGATGCGATGGCCAGCCATCTGCGCGTTGCGGATGCGGGTCAAATAGTCTGCTATCGGGTCAGTGACGTGCATTGTATCTTCTCGATTGATTGTATTCTAAAAAGATGTTGATTTGTGTTATCGTGTTTTTGTGTTTTTGTGTTTTCGTCCGGAGACGCTCTAAAACACTCAAATACTAAAACACTGAGACACCTTTAAATTACCAAGATGCCTTGGTGATTCCTGGAATTTTGCCATATAAAGCCATTTCACGGAACTTCACACGGCAGATACCGAATTTGCGCATGTATCCTTTCGGACGACCGGTCAGCAAACAACGGTTGTGCAAACGAATCGGGTTTGCGTTGCGGGGAAGTTTGTCCAGTGCTTCGTAATCACCGGCTTCCTTTAACTTTTTGCGCAGGGCGGCATATTTTGCAACCACACGCTGACGTTTTTGCTCACGGGCAATGATGGATTTCTTAGCCATTTTGCTCTATATCTGATTGAGTGTGAGGTATCTTATTGTTGTTGCTTTTTAACAAACGGAATACCAATTTCTTTTAACAGTGCGTACGCTTCAGCATCCGTTTTGGCGGAAGTGATGAAGGAAATGTCCATACCCATGATTTTCGACACCTTATCGATGTCTATTTCCGGGAATATGATCTGTTCCGTCACACCCATGGTGAAGTTGCCGCGACCATCGAATGATTTGTCGTTGATACCGCGGAAGTCGCGTACACGAGGCATCGCGATCGAAATAAAACGATCGAGAAATTCGTACATGCGTTCGCCGCGCAAAGTAACGCGCACACCGATCGGCATTCCTTCCCGAAGTTTGAAGTTCGAGACAGAGGTACGGGCCTTGGTAGACACGGCTTTCTGACCAACGATGGTCGACAGTTCGGTCGCTGCGTTGTCGATCATCTTTTTATCGCCTGTGGCATCACCGATGCCCTGGTTGATACAGATTTTCAACAGGCGCGGCGCCTGCATGACAGAAGAGTAGTTGAACTGCTGCATAAGCGCAGGCACCACTTCTTGCTGGTATTTTGTCTTGAGACGAGGTACGTATTTCATCACTGAATGATGTTTCCTGATTTTTTAGAAAAGCGAACCTTTTCGCCATTTTCTTCTACACGGTAGCCGATGCGCGTGGCTTCCCCGGTTGTGGGATCCACGTGTGCGAGGTTGGAAATGTGAATGGTTGCTTCCATTTCACGGATGCCGCCTTCCTCTGTTTGCGAAGCTTTGACGTGCTTTTTAACAATATTGATGCCTTCCACGATTGCGCGGTTTTTATCGGTAAACACCTGGAGAACCAGGCCCGTTTTACCTTTGTCGTCGCCGGAAATAACCATTACCTGGTCGCCCCGACGGACATGCAATTTTGGTGCGAAACGCTTTACTTTATTTTTCGTAGCCATTGTAAAAATGTGCTAAATTGGTAATTGCTAATTAGAGAACTTCAGGAGCCAATGAGATAATACGCATATAGTCCTTGTCGCGGAGTTCGCGGGCTACCGGCCCGAAAATACGCGTACCACGCGGCTCATCAGAGGCATTCAACAACACTACCGCATTGTCGTCGAAACGGATGTATGAACCATCCTTGCGGCGTATTTCTTTGCGTGTGCGAACGATAACAGCTTTGGACACTGTACCTTTCTTCACACCACCCGGAGAAGCATCTTTCACCGTCACGACGATTTTATCGCCGACACCGGCATAACGCTGGCGGGTATGGCCCAATACGCGGATGCATAGCACCTCTTTCGCGCCAGAATTATCGGCCACATTCAAACGAGACTCTTGCTGAATCATAATCTTTATTAGTTATGAGTTATGAGTTATGAGTTATGAGCATTCTGAACGTTATAAGTGAGTTTTGAAAAAACTCATCACTCATAACTTATAACTCATCACTACAAATCATTTCGCTCTTTCAAGGATTTCGACCAAACGCCAGCGCTTCATTTTACTGAGCGGACGCGTTTCCATGATGCGCACAGTGTCACCAATGTTACAAGTGTTCTCTTCGTCGTGTGCGAAGAACTTCTTGGAACGCTTTACGAATTTACCGTACAGCGGGTGCATCAGGCGGCGCTCCACCTTGACGGCTACGGTTTTGTCCATTTTATTGGACACGACCACGCCGGTTTTTTGTTTACGAAGATTTCTTACTACTGCTTCCATCTATTTAGATGTAAATGAGTTGAACGCTTTTATTTCTGGCGACGGCGACGAATCCGCAACTTGGAACGCAGTTCCAGTTGCTCGGGAGTCATCACTGCGATTTCCCGTTTCCGGCCTTCCGTGAGTACACGCGATATGTTGCGACGTATTTCACGCAATTCCATCGGATTGGCGATGCCTTTGACCGCATGGTCGAATTTCATTTGCTGGTACTCCGTTTCCATGCTTGCCAGTTCGGCTTGCAGGTCGGCGACAGTCATGTCAGCAAGTTCCAATTTCTCCTTTGCCATGTTATTTTTGTTGATGGTTTATTAGAGTTGACTGTTTATAAACCTATAAACCATCAACCCATAAACTTTAAGTTTTATCTTTCAAAGTCGTACCGCGTTACTGCCTTGCAGAGTACCGGAAGTTTTTGTGCAGCGAGCCGTAGCGACTCGTATGCCAGTTCTTCGGTTACTCCTTCAATTTCAAACAGAATACGACCTGGTTGAACTTCACAAACGTAGTGGTCGACAGCGCCTTTACCTTTACCCATACGAACTTCCGCAGGCTTGGAGGTAAGCGGTTTGTCGGGGAAGATGCGAATCCACACCTTACCTTCCCGTTTCATGTGGCGCGTCAGTGCAATACGAGCGGACTCGATCTGACGGCTTGTGATACGGCTGAATTCCAGAGATTTCAGGCCGAAAGAGCCGAAAGAGATGGAACTCCCCTTGTTTGCAAGCCCGCGGTTGCGGCCTTTGTGTTGCTTGCGATATTTTTGACGTTTTGGCTGTAACATCCTGTGTCAATTTAAAAGCCTGTCAATCAATGCTTTGTGTTCTATTTGCTTTGTAAATCCCGAAAACGGGCTGCAAAGGTACAACACAAGACAAGATTTTTCAAAAGTTAGTATTAAATGCGCCGTTAATAAAAAAGGCAAATGGCAATGTCCAAAGAGCAAAAGCAAAAAGGAACATCTGTTGAAGGCGAAAGGGATTTATGTTGTTGCAAATTTTGCCTTTTGCCTTTTATCTGCGCGGGCCGCCGCCGCTTCCGCCGCGATTACCACCGCCGCCGCTTCCGCCGCGATTGCCGCCACCACCGGTTCCGCCGCCGCGATTACCACCGCCGCCGGTTCCGCCGCCGCCGCGATTGCCGCCGCCGCCGGTTCCGCCGCGATTGCCACCGCGATTGCCGCCACCGCCGCCTTCGCGACGATCACCACGTTCTCCGCGGTCGCCGCCGCCTTCGCGACGATCACCACCACCGCGGCGATCTCCGCCGCGATCTCCACCACCGCCTCTGCGGTCGCCGCCGCGGTCGCCGCCTTCGCGACGATCACCACCGGTTCCTTCAGCTGCTGCGAACGGAGTCAGTTCGCGTTTAGTCAGTACTTCTCCTTTGAAAAGCCATACTTTGATACCGATTTTACCATATACGGTCTGGGCTTCCACCCAGGCGTAGTCGATGTCGGCACGGAAAGTATGCAGAGGCGTACGACCTTCTTTATATTCCTCGCTGCGCGCAATTTCGGCGCCGCCCACACGACCGCTGATACGCACCTTGATTCCTTCTGCTCCGGCACGCATAGTACCTTGAATAGAACCTTTGATGGCCCGGCGATAGTTGATACGCGCTTCAATTTGTTTGGCGATTTGTTCGCCTACAATGTTCGCATCGAGTTCGGGCTTCCTGATTTCAAAGATGTTGATTTGAACATCTTTGCCGGTGAGCACCTTGAGTTCTTCTTTTATCAGGTCAACTTCCTTACCACCTTTGCCGATGATGATACCGGGGCGGCTGGTATGGATGGTGACGGTAACGCGCTTCATCGTGCGCTCAATGACAACGCGGCTGATGCCGTTTTGCATTGGCTTGTTACGATCGCGAGGATCGGCCGTTGCTGTTTTTGGACGGCGCGCGCGGAGGTAGTTACGAATTTTTTCGTCTTCCACCACTTTAAGACCGTAGTCTTTGTCGGCATACCAGTTAGAATCCCAACCGCGAATGATGCCCAAGCGATTACCAATCGGATTTGCTTTTTGACCCATTTTATTACTGAATGAGGATGTGCGAATGAGTGATTTCTAAGAGATTTGTTCGGTGTCGAGCGCTACACGGTTGGCGACAACGATCGTAACGTGGTTACGGCGTTTGCGCACCCTGTATGCACGGCCTTGTGGCGCCGGAAGGAAGCGATAAATAATGCCTCCTCCGTCTACAAAGGCTGTTTTGATGTAGAGTTCGTAGTCGTCAGCAGCACCTGCCTGCTCGGATTTCTGTTCCCAATTGTTGATAGCGGACAGGACGAGCTTTTCGAGCCATACTGCTGCTTCTTTATTGGTGTATTTCAGAATGCCGAGGGCATCTACTACCTTCTTACCGCGAATGTTATCTACTACGAGACGCATTTTGCGGGGCGACATCGGACAATTTCTCAGTTTAGCTACTGCTTCCATTGTTTATTTAAATTTGAAATCAAGATGCTGAAAATCAGGAAATTATGATTTACAACAACTGATAACCCATTATTTTTTATTACCACCGTGACCACGGAAATTACGGGTTGGAGAAAACTCACCGAGTTTGTGACCCACCATATTTTCCGTTACGAATACAGGAACAAACGTTTTACCATTGTGTACAGCAATTGTTTCGCCGACCATGTCGGGAATAATCATTGAAGCACGGCTCCAGGTTTTAATAACCTGTTTACGGTTGCTCAGTTTTGACTTTACCACTTTTTCCATCAATTTATGATGGATGTAAGGGCCTTTTTTGAGTGAACGCGGCATATCTCAGTTACAAATTATGAGTCCGGTTAAATTTATTTTATTTACCCGTTTTGCGACGGTTGATAATCAGGGCATTGGATGCTTTTGTGCGACTGCGCGTTTTAGCACCTTTGGCTTTCAGACCTTTCCGTGTACGTGGGTGGCCGCCGGAGGCACGACCTTCGCCGCCGCCCATCGGGTGATCCACCGGATTCATGACAACCGGACGGGTACGAGGCCTCCAGCCTTTCCAGCGCATACGGCCTGCCTTACCCATGATTTCGAGACTGTGGTCTCCATTCCCTACAACACCGATGGTGGCGCGGCAGGTAATCAGGATACGACGGGTTTCGCCGGATGGCAATTTTAGTACGGCATAGCGGTCTTCACGGCCCATCATCTGGGCGCTGTTACCGGCGCTGCGTACCAGCACTCCTCCTTGTCCGGGTTGCATTTCCACGTTGTGTACAAATGCGCCCAGGGGTACTTCCGCCAGATAGAGGCAGTTGCCCGTATCAGGCGTAACACCACGACCCGAATGTATGACCTGACCTACTTCCAGGCCTTTTGGGGCCAGGATGTACAGCTTTTCGCCATCGGCATATTGAACCAGCGCGATGTAAGCACTGCGATTCGGGTCATACTGAATAGACTGAACCGTTGCTGCACCTTCCTTATCGCGTCGGAAGTCAATAAAGCGGTAACGACGCTTGTGACCGCCACCACGGTTACGCATGGTACGGTGACCGTCGCTGTTGCGACCGCCTGTACTGCCAAACGTGGTGAGCAATGACTTCTCAGGTTTTGCGCCTTTCGTCAGTTCATCCCTCGAAACGGCTACCCGGAAACGTTGTCCCGGCGTCAGCGGATTGAATTTCTTAACTGCCATTTTTTTTATTTGTTATCGGTTATTTGTTATCTGTTATCAGTGTGCTTCGCTTAGGGCTTTTGCTGATGCCGAAGGCTGGTGTCCTGATAACCAATAACTAATAACTATTAACTAACTTATTCTTCCGTGCCGCCGAAGATGTCGATGGTTTCGCCTGGAGTCAGGGTAACGAAGGCCTTTTTGTAGGAGGATTTCGTACCTTTTACTACAGCCGTCTTCGTGCTGCGTGATTTCGGTTTGCCCGGCATCACTGCCGTATTGACTTTGTCGACAGAAACGTTGAACTGTTTTTCGACTGCTTTTTTAATCTCAATTTTGTTCACGGTTCTGTTCACCACGAACGCATACGTGTTGCGCTTGTCAGCGAGTTGAGTCGCTTTCTCGGTGATGACCGGCCGTATTAAAATTTGCTTAGCCATAACTTTTTTTAGTTATCGGTTGTCGGTTATCTGTTATCTGTGGTGTTAGCGGGTGCATCCCGATAACTGATAACTAATAACTGATAACCTACTCGCAGTTTTCTTTAATTTTTTCAATAGCGCTTTCCGAGATCACTACTGCGCCTGCCTGCATGATCTGATAAGTATTCAGATCGGTAGCGGGTGCAATGGTTGCCTTCTCAATGTTCCGGCAGGACAGGTACAACATTTTGTCGTAGGCGCCTGTCACTGTCAGCGGCTTTTTGTCGGCTACTTGCAGTGCGTTCAGAATGGCCAGGAATTGGCTGGTTTTAGGCGCATCGAACGTGAAATCTTCCACGATGATGATACCACCGGCTTGTGCCTTGGCAGACAACGCGCTGCGACGAGCCAGGCGACGCACTTTGGCGTTCACCTGAATATCGTAGTTGCGTGGGCGTGGGCCGAATACTCGGCCGCCACCGCGGTACAACGGGTTGTTGATGTCGCCTTTACGGGAGCCGCCTGTTCCTTTTTGCTTGTGCAATTTGCGGGTTGAACCGCTCATTTCACTGCGCTCTTTGGATTTGTGCGTACCCTGACGCTGTGCGTTCAGGTAGCGTTTCACATCGAGCCATACGCTGTGCTCGTGCGGTTCGATACCGAATATCTCATCCGGGAGGGTCACTGACCGGCCCGTGGATTCGCCTTGGATGTTATAGACCGAAATTTGCATTTCCGAAGAAATTAGTATTGGTCAAGAAATTATTTTTCAATTGTTACATAAGCGCCCTTATGGCCTGGAATCGCACCCTTGATGAGGATGATATTCTGTTCCGGGAACACTTTCATAATTTGCAGACGGCGAACTTTCACCTGGGCATGGCCCATGTGACCACCCATACGCATGCCTTTCATTACTTTCGCAGCGAAAGAAGAGTTACCCAGGGAGCCGGGAGCGCGCAGACGGTTGTGCTGGCCGTGTGTTTGTTGCATGACACCGCCGAAGCCGTGCCGTTTAACCACACCCTGGAAACCTTTACCTTTGGAGGTGCCGGTGACCAACACTTTGTCGCCTTCCACAAAAACATCGGTGACGGTTACTTCGTCGCCCAGATTTTTAGAAAGGTTCGAGTCCCGAAACTCCTGTACTTTATGAAGCGGCTCTTCCAAGCCGGCTTTGCTAAAGTGGCCCATCAGAGCCTTGGGAGTATTCTTTGTTTTGCGATCGCCGAAAGCCAACTGGAGCGCTGAATAGCCGTCCGTTTCTTCTGTGCGAATTTGCGTTACTACGCAGGGGCCTGCCTCAATAATAGTGACTGCAACGTTCTTGCCGTTGTTGTCATAGATACTGGTCATGCCGATTTTTTTGCCAATCAGACCGTTCACGGTGTCGTTATTTATATAATTGAACGATACGTAGAATTTCTTTCAAATCCTGTTCCGGTAAAGGCGACATGCGAAAAGCGACTTTCCGTTTTGCGGAACCGCTTTCGAATGTATTCAGTTAGTACGATAACCGCCACCACTTTGAATACCCCCGGAAACAACAGACTTGACTCCTTTGAATTTGTGAATTAGGTGAGCTTGACTTGAATGTCAACACCGCTCGGCAGTTCCAACTTGGAGAGAGCGTCCACCGTCTTTTGTGTCGGTGTGTAGATTTCAATCAAGCGCTTGTGGGTGCGCAACTGGAACTGCTCACGAGCTTTCTTATTCACGTGCGGAGAACGCAGCACAGTGAATATTTCTTTCTCGGTTGGCAGCGGAATCGGACCAGTTACAACGGCTCCACTCGCACGTACTGTCTTTACGATTTTCTCGGTAGACTTGTCTACCAAGTTGTAGTCGTAAGACCGAAGTTTGATGCGAATTTTCTGATTCATTACCCTAAAAGGAATTTAAAATTTCAATTTCATCACTTTGGAAGGTGGTAAACAAAATTCAATTTTGTGTCCCTTGCTTCAAAAGCGCCCGCAAAGGTAAGCTCACGGAATTTAAAAAACCAAGCAGGTTTGAAAATTTTCTGAAAAAACTTTTGAAGCCGGGAACTTTTGGTTTTTCAGGGCGCATCTGCTGCGTTTTTTTAAAAAGTTATCGGTTATCAGTTATTGGTTATCAGGGTGGTTGCTCTTGGCTTAATCATGGAACTTAGCCTCGCTCGCGCCAGGCTCTGCCTGGTGTGTACTATCCACAAGGCTATGCCTTGCCAACAATCCTAAAATGGGCAAAGCCCAACCGATAGCACACACCAGGCAGAGCCTGGCGCGAGCAAGGGTTTTTCAGGGCGCATCTGCTGCGTTTTTTTTTAAAAGTTATCGGTTATCAGTTATTGGTTATCAGGGTGGTTGCTCTTGGCTAAGGTCCTTGATGAAGCCAAGAGCAACCACACGAATAACCAATAACTGATAACGAATAACCAATGCCCCGGGAATACAAAACATTTTATTTAAAATTACTTTCAACACTTGCCCGGTACACGTACCTTCGCGATTGAACATCTTGTTGAGGTGTCGATCGTTGAGAGGTTGAGTTGCCTGAGTTTAATGCCCTCAACTCTCAACATCTCAACTCTCAACATCAAACCGGCACCCATGACTTATCTCGACGAACTCAATGCCGTACAACGCGCCGCCGTCACCACCACGGAAGGGCCGGTATTAGTGATTGCAGGGCCTGGCTCCGGCAAAACGCGGGTGCTCACGTACCGCATCGCACATTTGCTACAAAACGGTGTGGCGCCCTGGGAAATCCTGACCCTCACGTTTACCAATAAGTCGGCCCGTGAAATGAAGGACCGCATCGAAAAAGTGGTGGGGCCGAAAGCGCAGCAGGTGTGGGCCGGCACCTTCCACTCCATCTTCGCCCGCATTCTCCGGGCCGAAGCCACCAAAATCGGTTATCCTTCTTCCTTCTCCATATACGACACGGATGATACCACCAGCGTGTTGCGGGCCATCATCAAGGAAATGAACCTCGACACCAATACGTATAATGCTTCTGCCATTCGCTCGCGTATTTCGTTGTCGAAAAGCAACCTGATTACGCCGAAAGCCTACCGGGAGAATGCCGATATGATGCAGCAGGACCGGGCAGCCAAACGCCCGTACATCGTCGATATTTACGAAAAATATGTGGCCCGCTGTCGGCGCTCGGGCGCGATGGACTTCGACGACCTGCTTTTCCAGTTGTACCGCCTGTTTCGCGACAACCCAGAGCAGGTGTTGGAAAAGTACCAGAAGAAGTTCAAATACGTCCACGTGGATGAGTTTCAGGATACCAACTTCCTGCAATACGCTATCCTGCGCCGTCTGGTGAAGTACCCGGGTAGCCCTGAAAACGTATTCGTGGTAGGCGACGACGCCCAGAGTATTTATGCATTCCGCGGCGCCACCATCGACAATATCCTCGACTTTGAAAAGGACTACCCTACCCTCAAAACTTTCAAACTCGAACAAAACTACCGCAGTACGCACCATATCGTGTCGGCAGCCAACGAGGTGATTTCCCACAACCGCCGCCAACTACCCAAAACCATCTGGACGGAAAAGGAAGACCGGCACAAAATCAAACTGCTGAAATGTGTGACGGACGATGAGGAAGGCCGCCGTGTGGCCGACCTGATCCTGGAGCACAAACACCGCTACCACCTGGCTAATTCGGAAATCGCCATCCTGTACCGCACCAATTCACAAAGCCGGAAATTTGAAGAACACCTGCGCAAGCTGAACCTGAATTACCGCGTATTCGGCGGCCTATCGTTTTACCAGCGCAAAGAGGTGAAGGATTTTGTGGCCTATCTCCGGCTGTCCGTCAACCCCCGCGATGAAGAGGCCCTGCGCCGTGTCATCAATTTCCCTACCCGCGGCATCAGTGACGCCACCGTGGATAAACTCAGCGCACTGGCCGGCAACAACAGCCTCACCATGTGGGAGGCCATGATGCTCCCGACTTTAGATATTACGGAGCGCGCACGCAAATCGCTCGCTACTTTCCGACACATGGTAGAAGAATGGCAACGCCGGGCCGGAGCGGACTCCGCTTTCAAACTCGCCGCAGATATTCTCCGCAAATCGGGACTGCTCGACCAGATGAAAGGCGATACCAGCCCGGAAGGTATCGGTCGCCTCGAAAACGTGAATGCCGTTCTGGATGCCATCGCCGAATTTTCAGATAGTAAACCGGAAATTGATCCGGCTGTTAATTTTGAGACCCTGAGCGGACTGGATACGGACCGCTCGCTTGCCGCTTATCTACAAACCATCACCCTGCTGACCGATGCGGATGAAAAAAACGACAACGGCGACCATATTACCCTGATGAGCGTACACGCAGCCAAAGGCCTGGAATACAGAAGCATTTTTGTGACCGGTATGGAGGAAAACCTGTTTCCTTCCTTTATGGCTTTGGAAGAAGCCAACGGCCTGGATGAAGAGCGCCGCCTGTTTTATGTCGCCATTACCCGCGCCAAAGAGTTTCTCACTATTTCCTTTGCCCAAAACCGCTATCGTTTCGGGCAAATCAGGGTGAGCGAGCCATCGCGTTTTTTGGAAGAAATCGGTACCGATCACTTTGAATTTCTTGGCGGTATCGGCAATGCTCGCGCACAGGCGCCCGGCTACGACCATGCCCCGGCACGCGCCAGCATCAGTGGCAACTTTGCCAATCCGCGCCTGCGCGCCGCCGCTAAAAGTGCAATGCCCATGCAAGCGCCCGCCGATTTTAAAGTATCACCGCCAGAAGATATTGTACCCGGCGTGACGGTGCTGCACCTGAAATTTGGGGAAGGAAAAGTCAGTAATGTGGAAGGTCCCAAAGACAACAAGGTGGCCACCATCCAATTCAAAAACGACGAGATGTCGGAGCGGCGGATTGTGCTGAAATTTGCCAAACTGCAAGTGATGTTGTGAGTAGTGAGTAGTGAGTAGT
>JAYSZC010000922.1:0-2888 GCA_043738235.1 Lewinellaceae bacterium
CGACCGGTACGAGTTTTAAGCACACAGGTTTTTCATTCAAATTAAATTTTTTAGAATAACATTGTTCAAATCCTGACAGCGACACCAACAGCCGATAACAACCTGCTGGTACGTTTTCCAATAAATAAGTGCCGCGCGCGGAACTGAATACGCTTTGAATCACAGAACTATCGGCAGCATTCAGCAGCAGAACGACCGCAAAGGGGAGTGGCCGGTGGGTGACATCCTGAATGGCCCCGGCAACCTGGTTCTGAGCCGGTAAACTTTGCAAAAACAAGCCGGCGAACAGAATCAACCACAGTGCTGACTTGATAGAGAACGGTTTCATTTTTTATCGTTGAATTACGGTGTGGGTAAAGGCGAAAAAGCCGTGCGGCTGTTTTACAATACAAAGGTGGGGGTAGAAACAAGGCGCCTTTACCACATGACGATGTGGGCGATGGGGAGTCCCACCGGAATAAAAAATGATCCGTAAATTCAATAATTGATGAAAAAAACGGCTAAAAAGCCTTTTCGTGGTCTTCTGTTATACCCGGTCTTCCAGCACAAACATCAGGTTTTTCCGTTCTCCCGTAGCCAGGTCGATCAGTTCCGCATGTTTGGTGGAAGTAAAAGAACCCATATCGCTATCACCATTGATCAGGATAGCGCCGGTAAGAATAATATAGTGGCATTTGAATTTTGTTTGTGCCAATAATTCCCTGATTCGCTTATCGATGGCCTCATAAATGACTTCGGTGGCTTCTTTCAGCGGTATCGGGGCATCGAGAATCCGGTCTCCCTGTTGCAGCAGTATTTGTTCCAGGGTGTTCATCTGGTAATCCAGTTCATTGACATGTCCATCTACAATGGCATGGTCGCTCAACTTCTGTAATCCTGCCCTGGCAGCGCCGCAGCAATCAGAACTTTTATATTGACCGATGCGGTGAATTTTGCCCAGACTTCCGTCTTTGGAAATACCAATATGTGGGCCGTAGTAAATAAAAACGGCCCCTTCGTCGGGCACGTGGCTGGAAAAAGCCGCCATGCCGGTTAAGCCGACAAATGGAAATCCGTCTAAGCCGCCCAATTTGAAAGGGCCTAAAAACTCGGACGCCCGCGCAGGGTATTGTATGCTGTTGACGTCGTCGCTGCACAGACTGTCGGCCAGCATGACTTGTCCCGGTTCGAGGTCCAGCACGTCTTCCACAAATAAAATTGTTTTGTTCACCGCATCGATGGTCGAAACGGCGTTGGGATAATGTTGACGTACGATGGCTAATTTTTCTCTTTTTTTCATGCAGGAGGGAATGTATTAAAATTGTTGAGCGGTTGAGTAGTTGAGGGCGGGGCAAAAATAGAAGAACCATTTTAATTACCCAAGGTTCTGCAAACGCAGCACCACGCAATATCCGTTTTCCCGGATGATTTCCAATGTGCCGCCGATTTTTTCGGCCCGCATCTGCATATTGGAAGTACCGGAGCCGGTGGTTTTGTAGGCCTTTTCTTCCACCCGGCCATTGTCGCAGATGCGCATTTCAAAACCCGCCGGCATTTTTTTCAGGCTTGCAGTCAGCAAATTTCCCTTAGAGTGTTTAGCGGCGTTGGTGACGGCCTCTTTATAAATCAGGTATAAGTTTTGGCGGATATGCGTGGGCAGGTTTTGTTTCAGGCTCAATTGTTCCGCTTCAATGCTGAAACGAATACCCCGAGGTGTAAGCGTTTCTTCAGCGTGTTCGCGCATCCGGTCGAGGAGGTTTTCCAGTTTGTCCTTGCGGGCGTCGATGGCCCACACGGTATCACGCATCCGGGCCATGGCATCGCGGCTGATTTCGCCGATGCGACGTAGTTTGCCTTTGTCCTTTTCAGTGGCGGTCAGTTCGAGTACTTCCGATTGCATGGCCAGCCCGGAAAGCAGGGTGCCCACGTCATCGTGCAGGTCGCTGGAAATCTGGACGCGCATTCGTTCAATTTTCAGGGCTTGTTGCAGGCGGTATTGGAACCAGGCGTAGATCAATCCGGCAATGGTCAGGGTACACAATAAATAAAACCACCAGGTTTGCCAGAATGGCGGGCGAATATGCACTTGAAGCCGGCGGGGTTGCGCCGATAAAACGCCGTCGGAATTGGTAGCCCACACTTCAAACGTGTAATCGCCGGCGGGCAAATTTGAATAGCGCACAAAACCCTGCGTCCCGTTTGAAACGGAATCCTTTTCAATCCCTTTCAGGCGGTAATAATAGATATTGTGGCCGGGTGCGCTGAAATCCAGGGCGGCAAATTGAAACGATAAAGTATTTTGGGTGTAGTTCAAATCGAGCCGCTCCAGCCAGCTCAAATCCTGCCCGGTGTGGTAAGTGGTGTCGTTGACCAGCAGGCGGGTAAATTGAATATTTGGCGCTGCGTCGAGCAGATGAATATCATCGGGGTATAAAACATTGACCCCGTTTTTTCCACCAATCCAAAAAGCGCCGGTAGACGGCATGGAAAGCATAGCATCCTGGGTAAAAATACCTGAAAGCAAACCGTCGGCAGTTCCGAAGCGATGCCATGATTTTTCTATGGGGTCAAAACGGATCAGCCCGTTGTTACCTGTCAGCCACAAACGGCCTTTCCGGTCAGGCAAGATATTGTAGTAGCGTTCAGTCGGGACGCCACCGGTCGCTTCCGTCCGAAAATGTCCTTCCATAGAAGCCAGGTTGATACAAAACAAACCTTTTGAGCCGACCGCCCAAAGCAGCGAGTCGCCTGTTTCCAGAAACGAAGTGCAGTCGCCCGTATCGGTCCATTCCGCGATTTTACGGACCACTCCCCCACCCGTTTCGATTGCAATAATACGAAAATGGTTGTCAGCCAGAAATAAAAGACCGCTTTTGCTTTGAAAAACGGCTGTAACCTGCTGTAAACCA
>JAYSZC010000923.1:0-7306 GCA_043738235.1 Lewinellaceae bacterium
GAACTCCCTTATTTCGGCAGGTGTGAGAACAGACAGGGCTTCCTGCAGCAGGTTTTTTTCCATGGTTATATAAATAGCGATGAAAGATGGGCTTGTTTAGAGCGGACATTGTTAGATTTAAACGTACGATTAAACAATTAAAAATTACATTAATTGATTTAATAAATTGATTATCAATGCTTATGAACTTTTTAAATTAATTTTAGCAGTACAAACATAAAAAATTGTCTTTGTGAAAAACAGACGGAATGCGAATTTTTACACAGTCAAAAACTGTCATTCAGGTATCTCCCGCTGTAGGAAGGCCAATTATCCAGTACAAAGAAATGTCCCATGAAAAAATATTTACCCATGTTATCTGCTCGTTTCACTATTCTATTTAGTGCCGTTTTTTTTGTTTTTGCGGCGGATGTACAGGCACAATGTTCCGCGAGCATTCCATCAGGCGCCCAAACTATTTGTGCGGGTGTTCCGGTAACAATTCCGGTCACGTTGAGCGGAACACCACCCTACACTTTTGTTTGCGTCGTCAACGGATCTACACAAGCGCCCATTACAACATCTGAATCGACTTATAGTCTGGTGCTGGACGGTTTGTTTCAATCATCGGTGGTGCAGTTAACAGATATGGAGGATGGGACGGGATGTGATGGCGAGGTTTCCGGCGTTACAACGCTTCAGGTATATGAGCCGATTTTGATTGGAATACAAGTTGCGAATACTTCTTGTTTCGGCGCGGGAAATACCGGTGCTATTGATGCGACTGTTGATGGAGGCACACCTCCGTACGCTTTTAACTGGTCGGGCGGGCTTCCCAATACTCCTGTTGTGCAAAATCTTGTTGCCGGTACGTACGCGCTCACCGTCACGGATGCCAATGGCTGTACTGCGACCACTTCTGCGACCCTGACCACTCCTTTCCCGACGATAACTGGTATTCAGGCAACGCCGATTTCCTGTAGCGGGGTCAATGACGGAGCAATTAATGTTACAACCAGTGGCAGCAACCTCGCATTTCAATGGTCGAACGGAGCGACGACGGAAGATTTGTCCAATCTTCCGGTAGGGAATTATACGGTTACGGTCACCAATGTCTCTACTGGATGTACCAACATATACGCTTCAAATGTGACACAATCTTCAACGCTCACCATTACGGCGGTACCCAGCCCTGCAAGCTGCACCTTCTCTTACGATGCAAGTATCGATTTGAGTGTCACCGGAGGTATGCCGGCTTATACTTATTTGTGGTCCAACGGCGCTACCACCCAGGATCAGACCGGTATTTATTCAGGTACCTATCGTGTTACGGTGACAGATGCTGTCGGATGTACCCGTTCTACGTCCGTCACGCTCATTCAGCCGAGCATGATAAGTGTGATTGCTACTGTCCAACAGCCCACATGCGGCAACAATGATGGAGCAATCAACATTAATATCACCGGCGGTACAGCTCCATACCAAACACTTTGGTCCACGGGTAGCACACAGGAAGACCTGACGAATGTGGGGGCAGGGACCTACCTGGCCACTGTTACAGATGCCAATGGTTGTACGGGCAAGGTTACAAAAAGCATAGGGTCATTTAACCTGAGTGTACAATACAGCAATGCACAGTGTCTGACGAATCTTGACTTGATTGTTACGGGTGGCACTGCGCCCTACACTTATTTATGGTCGAATAATGTGACTACCGAGGACCAGACAGGATTAAGCGCAGGTACCTACGGGGTAACCGTAACGGATGCCCTGGGTTGCGTCTCCGTTCAATCCTTCACTTTTTTAGCGCCACCCTCGTTTACGATAAGTATCACGAAATTTAACGACCCTTGCTCGGGCGGCCTGAATGTTCATGTCTCCGGTGTTACCTCTCCTTCAGGATTTACTTACCTGTGGTCGTCGGGAGCGACCTCAAAATTTTTGACCAATATTCCGGCCGGTACTTATACGGTCACCACCACATCTCCTGCGGGTTGTACTGCTACAGCATCGATCACGATTACCCAGCCCATTACGAATGCACAGATCGGTTCGTTCCATTATACTACTCCGATCTACTGTTATGGCGATACTACGGGCAGTATCGTTCTGGATTCCTCCGGTTATACACCGCCAATAAGTTTTGTATGGTCGACCGGCGCCACCACCCGGAGCCTGCTCCACCTGCCTGCCGGCACCTATTCCGCTACCCTTACCGATGCCAACGGATGTACTGAAACAACTACCCAAACGATCATTCAGCCCAATCCGATCACGGTAAACTGGTTGGTGAATAATGCCAGTTGTAATCAGAATAACGGCAGTATTAACGTGTTTGTATCAGGAGGAACACCAGTGGTTACAGGTTTTTATACTTACACCTGGTCTAATGGCGCTACGACGCAAGATTTAAACAACCTGGATCCGGGCGCTTACAGGGTGACTGTGACCGATTATAACGGCTGTACCTACACTTCGCCGGATATCAATGTGAGCGCTCCTGTTTTTTCGGTTGAGATCAATGCTTTATCCATTCAATGTACCAATGCTATATTGACGGCGGACGTATCCGGCGGTAATATGCCATTTGAATATCAGTGGACGAAACCGAATGGCGCTACTTCTTTCGAACCCAATCTTACTGCTTCTGCATCAGGTACTTATTTTGTTGGCGTTGTGGATGCAAGTGGCTGTGTGGCGCAGGCGGCGTATCAACTCAGCCTGGCGGGAACCGGAAATTGTGGCTATATCAGCGGCAAAGTATTGCAGGACGAAGTGGAAAACTGCCTGGTGGATACAACAGAGGCTGGTCTGGGCGGCTGGCTCGTCAGGGCAGAAAGTCCTGCGGACACGTTCTACGGCGTTACCAACCCGCAAGGAAATTACTGGATCAATGTGCCAACCGGCACGTACACAATAGTAGTTTTGCCGGTCAATGCATTGTGGGAGGTTTGTCCGGTAGGATTTCCGGTGACCTTAGATACGCAGCATGATACGGTGCCGGGTGGTGATTTTCCGGTAAAAGCATTGTACCAGTGCCCGTCTTTATCGGTGTCTATAGGCGTCAATATGCTCCGGCGCTGCTTTTCTGATAATTATTATTACGTGAGTTATTGCAATCAGGGTACTACATCGGCGGTAGATCCCTACGTGCTGCTGACGCTCGATCCATTGCTATCGCCAGTGTCTTCCAGCATCCCCTACAGTAACCTCGGGGGAGGGGTGCTTCGTTTTGATGTAGGCGATCTGGCCATAGGAGAATGCCGCAGTTTCCAGCTACAGGTTCTTGTGGATTGTAATGCCGCATTAAGCCAGACGCACTGCACGGAAGCACATATTTACCCCGACGGCAACTGCCTTCCCACCGATCCTGAATGGTCGGGCGCCAGCCTGCGGCTGAGCAGCCAGTGTACGCAGGATTCCGTGCGGTTTACGATTGAAAATATCGGCCTGGGAGATATGCAGAGTACATCCGATTATATCGTTGTGGAAGATGCAGTGATGTTGTATCAGGCGCCTTTCCAACTGGCCTCGGGCGCTTCGTCAGCAATAGCGATGCCTGCCAACGGCAGCACCTGGCGCGTCCAAATAGACCAGGTGCCTTTCCATCCCGGTTTGTCCGCGCCGGCGTTATCGCTGGAGGGCTGTACTGCAAATTCTTCTTTTTCAACCGGTTACGTCAATCAGTTCCCAAACGATGACGCCGATCCCTGGGTCGATATCGACTGTACGCAAAATATTGGCTCCTTTGATCCGAACGACAAACAAGGATTGCCGGTAGGCTATGGAACGGAACGCTATATCCGTCCCGGCACCGAACTGGAATACCTGATCCGCTTCCAGAATACGGGTACGGACACAGCCTTTACGGTGCGCATAACCGATACCCTGTCCTTGTGGCTCGACCCGGCGTCTATTCGTCCCGGCGTGAGCAGCCACCCGTATCAGTTCAACTTTACCGGACAGGGCATTGCGGAGTTTTTGTTTGAAAATATCCTGCTGCCCGACAGCAACGTGAACGAGGCTATGTCCAATGGTTTTGTCAAATTCAGCGTTTACCCTCGCACCGATGCGCCGCTGGAAACGCTGATCGAAAACATGGCCGCGATTTATTTCGATTTCAACGAACCGGTCATTACCAATACCACCCGGCACCGGCTGGGTGAAAACTTCCTGATGACGGTCGGCGCCTGGCAGCCGCAGCGCCCGGAATACCAGGTGTCGGTATCGCCCAATCCGTTCAGCGCTTCGGCGAGGCTGGAAATAAAAGGGCTTTCTTCTTCGCTGCCGATTCATTTACAAGTGTTTGATTTGCAGGGAAATGTAGTACATGATGAAACGGTGGCCGGGCCGGTACTGCACCTGAAAAAAGGTAGTTTGAAAACGGGTTTGTACCTCTTTAAACTGGATCAGAAAGGGGCAATGATCGGGAATGGGAAATTGATGGTAAAAGATTAAACAACTTGATCAGGCTGCAAAGGCAAAAACGAGAAAAATCATTCATTATTAAAACAGCGCATACCATGCATAAAACTTATCTTCTGCTATTTTTCCTGTTACCTGTGTCGGCTCATACGCAAACCTTCTATTACAACCTCCATAGCCTGCAAATAATCGGCGATGTGATACTTGTTGACTCCACCAACCAGAGCATTGATCCTGCCAACGGACCGGTCGTTACTGCGCTCGACTGGTCGGGGAGTGGCGGCGATTTCTCTCATATTCAAACCTATTGCGCACCCGATGCCAGTTCGGGAATTGAAGTACGAACCCATGGCAAAAATACCAAAGTGAATGCCGGCACCGGCAACCGCTTCAACAATGATTCTACTTATTTCGAGGGTACCAACGGACAGAATATTCCTGTCAATCTCTATCTTTCCCTCGACGGTGACCTGCACTTCAGAACGTTGTCGTCTGCTCCCAACTACTGCGAAAAGGCGGCGGATGGCTCTATATGCCAGTTTGTTTCCATCGACGGTGTGGAACGATTTTCCACCTGCGCCCGGACAGAGCTGCGCAACAACCGGCTCACCTGCCTCAACTGTTTGTTTTATGAACCGGAATACACGGTGAACCTGCTGCCCAAACTGCTGCTGTCCGACAACACTGCCGTACCGCTGAGTGCAGAAGCGGTCGACTCTTTACTGGTATTATACAATAGCCTGTCGCCTGCACAGCTTACCGACAACAACCTGGCCATGTCGACCAATTTCGTCAATTTCCTGAATGCCTCTGCTGCACCCAAATCCGTTTTTTTCACGCAGCCCTGGGTCACGCTTCCAAATATCAATACGGCGTCGTACGAGTCATTCGAGCGCCTGGTGGTCTATTCCGGCTACTACACCGACTGGGGGCTTACGCAGCCACAGGCAAGCAGCGCCAAACTGGCCATCGACTACCACCTGCGATACGACATGCATGATTCTATAGACCTGACCGCAACCGCTGCTCCTTTTAAATTTAGTTACTTGTTTTACAGTGACCTTACCTCTGACGGACCCTGCGAGACTGATTTGACAAGTAATTTCCTGAATACGTTTAAAATTGATTCGGTGCGGGTTGCGGACGGCTTCTTTAGCCCCGAGGTAAATTTCGACAGCCTGTTCCTGGTCATTGCGCCGGGTATACGTATTCCCGTGAAAAGTGCTTTTCAGAATACTTCGGCGGCAGAATCGCCTGGTGCAGTCTCGGGCGTTCAGGTCTCGCCCAATCCGGCTACTGACGTAGTGCATGTCCAAACCCGGGGCGCTGCCATCGAGCGCCTGACGCTGTTGGACCAATGGGGACGGGTGCAGTACACAGCAGCAGGGCAGTCGGCAGGGCAATATCAAATCGACCTGCGGGGATTACCTGCGGGCCTGTATTTCCTGGCGCTGGAAAACGCCGGTCACCGGGAAGTGAAAAAACTTGTGAAACGGTAGTTGGCCCTACTTTTTCATCACCTTTATAGTGTTCGAGCTTCCTGTATCGCTCACCACCCGTATCAAATACACCCCTTCCGCTAAATCCCCCAGCGAAAGGTTTTTTGACGTTTCCGTTCCCTCCATGGGAATTGTGCGAACCACCATTCCTTTGGCATCTGAAACAATGATATCCATTTGCCGGGCGGTGGCGGGCGCTTCAAATTCCACGGTCAGTTCATTTTCAAAAGGATTGGGAAATGCTTTTGAAATGGATATACGGCTGCTGCCGCCAAACCATCTTTTGTAGACGAGGAAACTTCCCAACCCCAGCAACAGAATGCCGAACCCGCCCACAATGAGTTGGTTACGCAGCCTTGTTTCTTCCTGGATTTTTAAATACGCCCTTGTCTCTTCCGGCAAAGTATAAAAAGCGGCATTGTTTGAAAACTGTAAAGTGTCGTTCGTGAATACAAACCGGATATCCCTGTTGGTTTCCAGATAATCCTGGCTGGCAGAAGTGTAGTCCAGTTGGTAAATGGACTTAATCTGTTCTTTGATGTTCAGGTAAATTTCCTTTAAAGTCTCCGGGTTGTTGGTGTAGTAATAAAATCCGTTGGTGCTGTCGGATAGTTCTTTTAAAGGGGATTCGTCTACATTGCCCAGCCCGATCACATAGATGCTTATGTTTTTTTGACGGGCAAAAGCAATCACTTCCTGGAAGGTATGCGCCGATGCGTTGTCCTGACCGTCCGTGAGTGCGACAATGACGGCTTTGCTTTGGTATTTTGACAAATTGTCGATGCTCAGGTACAAAGCGTCGTAAAAGGCTGTGCTGCCTTCCGGAGTAACCTTTTTCACAAATGCGTCGATCTCTTTTATGTCGCTGGTTAAAGGAAACACCTTATCGACCGTGTTGGAAAATCCCACGAACAGAATGGAATCATTGGAGCCTCGGGTTTCATGTAAAAAACCGGAAACCCCTTCTTTGGCATATTGAATGGCCATGGTGTAGTTTTTCGGGAAAGGAACGCCGTAAAAATAATGTTCCTGCATGGTTTCAATGCCTTTGGGCATTTGTGCGGGATTATCCATCATGGAACCCGAATGGTCGAAGACAAGCCCTATGTTCAGCGGTTTGTTTTCTGAAATGTTTTTCAGCCCGGTCACTTCGCAAAGCCTCTCATTCTCCGTCACTTCTATGTCAGATTTGTCTAGAGTCCACAAAGGTTTTCCAAACCTGTTTTTTGCCTGAAAAACAACGGCAACATTTGGAAAAGAGTGCGGGTACACTTGAATAATGGATAATTCATATACGTTTTCAGCCTTGATGGTTGTTTCCATATTTTGCGTTTGAGCGGAGCAAAACAAGGACGGCAGGAGGAACAAGAGGCTTATTAATTTTTTCATTTTCAGGTATAGGT
>JAYSZC010000924.1:0-1170 GCA_043738235.1 Lewinellaceae bacterium
GCAGAATTTTATTTTTTATCGAGTGCTAAACTTTCCAGGTTTTTAAAACCTGGAAAGTTTCTGGTAGCGAAAAAGAAATAAAAATTTGCACCATTTCTAATTCTGATCCTTATGAGACACCCTCGTCTCGTTCCACGAAAATGTCCAGTAGTATGCTTTCTGGCAACGCTACTACTTCCGAACAACTCAAATTCGACTATCATCACACGAATCTCCAGCATTATGCTCAAAAAAATCCTGCTTTTCTTCCTGCTGTTCGCGTTCGCCAATGTTCGTGCCGACGACGGTTACCGGCTTTGGCTGAAATACGATTTGTTAAAAAACACAGCGAAAAGGGCCGAATACAAACGTTCTGCGGCTTTTATCCAAATTCGTATGGAGCAGACGCCCGTTGTTCGGACGGCGCAGGAAGAACTGAAACGAGGGCTGGAGGGAATGCTCGGCATCCGGGTCGGCAATTCGTCGAACAAGAGCGGCGGTATCATTTTTCAATTGGATAAAACCATACCGGAAGAAGGCTACCGCATTGAAACGCAACAAGGCAATGTCGTTATTTCAGGCAGCGACGACAGGGGGATTTTGTACGGCGCTTTTGAACTATTGCGGCATGTACAAACAGAAAAACCGCTTGCAGGCATCCGTATTTCCAGTGCGCCGAAAATCCGCCTGCGCATGCTCAACCACTGGGACAACCCACTGGGAACTATCGAGCGGGGTTACGCAGGCGCATCGCTCTGGAAATGGTACGAACTGCCGGAAACCATCGATCCGCGTTACCGTGACTATGCCCGCGCCAATGCCTCCATCGGGATCAATGCGGTCGCCGTGAACAATGTGAACGCCAGCACACGATTCCTGACTTCCGAATACCTCTCCAAAGTGAAAGCCTTGGCCGATGTATTCCGGCCCTACGGCATCCGGGTGTATTTGTCCATCAATTTTGCGGCGCCCAAAATTCTCGGCAAGCTCAAAACCTCCGATCCGCTCGATCCGCAGGTACGGCAATGGTGGGCTGCTAAAACCGAAGAAGTGTACCGGTTTATTCCCGATTTCGGTGGTTTTCTGGTGAAAGCCAATTCCGAAGGCGAACCAGGCCCGCAAGAATACGGCCGCAACCACGCCGACGGCGCCAACATGCTGGCCGAAGCCCTTCGCCCGCACCAGGGCCGG
>JAYSZC010000925.1:0-7294 GCA_043738235.1 Lewinellaceae bacterium
AACGGTGGAGCTCATTTTTGTCCTGTGTCTCCAGTAGCGTCGTTATCCGCCGCAATACTTCCTCCCGCGATAATTGTGTGCGGAAGATTATTTTTTTAGTAGGAATCAATGTCCATTTCATAGACAGGGATGAGGAATGGGGGATGAGGGATGACCGAGCGAGATGTCCGACATAACGCTCGGCCATTCCTCATCCTTTTTTTGATATTTTTTTGTTTTAAAATCATTGATCATCAAAAAGTTGATTGTTTTCCCTCATCCCTCATCCCTCATCCCTCATCCCTCATCCCTCATCCCTCATCCCTCATCCCTCATCCCTCATCCCTCATCCCTCCTCCCTCATCCCTATTCCTTCCATCGCCCGCTCCGCAATCGCCGTAATCGACAGGGCCGGATTCACGCCCGGATTGGCGGAAATCATGGAGCCGTCGCAGACCAGCATATTTTTATAACCGAATACCCGGTTATCGCGGTCGATCACGCCGGTTTCAGGCGTTTCGCCCATCACCGCCCCGCCGAGAATATGGGCTGTTCCCGGAATACCGGCCAGGGGAGTCAGTCCGAAAGCCATCGCTTTACCGTTTAGTATTTTTTCAAATTTCCTGGCCAGTTCAATAGCCCGCGGTATAAAAGCCGTGGGCTTTTCATCGCCCACAATGGCCGTTCGCATACCGCCACCTCGTGTTCGGGTGAAAGTGACCGTGCTGTCCAGGGTTTGCATAAACAGCATGACCGCCGAACTTTTGGCCCAGTCTTTTACCATCAGGTATTTCCAGTAGGTGACAGGATGTAACACAACGTCTTTCAGCATGTTGAAACAACGGATTCCTGCGTTTTTTCCTTCCACAAATGGTAAAAAACTGAGTCGCCAGGCGCCCGATCCGGCGCCGTAGCGGCATATCTCCAGGTGGCTGTGCTCGTCGGTATGCAGGATGGCGCCGATGGCAATTCCTTTCGACATATCTGAGGAGTTATCCAATTGTGTGATACAGATCAGGCTTTCGTTGTTGGTGCGCACTTCCCGTCCTACCATATCGGATAGTGCGGGCAAAGAAGATTGTTTCAGTTGCAGCAGGAGTTTGACCGTGCCGAGCACGCCGCCGGAAAAAATGATCCCTTTCGCGCGCAGCGTTTTTTGGGTTTTGAAAAAACGGGTAGCAGACTGGAATTGCACTTCATAACCTTCCGAGCCGTCGGATTTGCCGATAGGGCGCACATCCACCACTTCCTGTTCTGCCATGATTTCCGCGCCCGATTGCTGGGCCAGGTGCAGGTAATTTTTGTCGAGCGAGTTTTTAGCCTCGTGCAGACAGCCAGTCATACAAGCGCCGCAGAAAGTGCAGCCCGAGCGCTCCGGCCCTTTTCCTTCAAAATAAGGATCGGCGTTTTTTACACCGGATGGGCCGAAATACACCGCTACGTTGGTGGCGTCCAAGTGTTTTTCCTGACCAATGTCCTTTGCGAGTGTTTCCAGCGCATGTTCACCGTCGAAAAACTGCGGGTTTTTAGCAGCGCCCAGCATGTGCAAAGCGCGTTGGTAATACGGCGCCAGTTCCTGCTGCCAGTCGGCCAGCCCGGCCCAGCTGCCTGAGCGAAAAAAAGTTGTTTTCGGTACCGGCAAAGTGTTGGCATACACCAGCGAACCGCCTCCCACGCCCGTCCCTGAAACGATGCCCACATGGCGAAAAATGGTGATTTTCATAATGCCGAACCAGCGAAAAGAAGGCAGCCACAGCCATTTGGAAAATTGCCAGTTGGTTTTGGCAAAATCTTCCGCCCGGTACCATTTTCCTTTTTCAATGACCAGCACTTTGTAGCCTTTTTCCGAGAGCCGCAGGGCACTCACCGAACCGCCGAAACCGCTGCCGATGATGATGTAATCGTACATTTTTTTAATGATTTACTGCGAAGGATTATTTATTACAAAGCACACAAAGAAACGGCTCTTTTGTGTCTTTTGTAACGCTTAAAAAACAAGTTATGCTTTTGACTAACCCCCGGCTAAAGCGCGGGGGTTAGTCAAAAGCATAACTTGTTTTTTAAGCGTTACTTTGTGGTAAAAAAGCATGGAAGATATTTTTATGACGGACCGGCTTCGGACCCTGCTTCCCACCGTCCGACAGTTTATTGAATCCGAACTGATTCCGCTGGAAGCACAATTCTCCTACCACAACCTGCCCGAAATCATCCGGATTTTGGATGAAAAGCGGGAAAAGGTAAAGTCGGCCGGACTCTGGGGGCTGCAGTTGCCGGAAAGTGAAGGCGGCCCGGGCCTTACGCTTTGTGAATTCGGACAACTGAGTGAAGTCCTGGCCCACGCGCCTTTTTTCGGGCATTACGTATTCAATTGCCAGGCGCCGGATATCGGAAACATGGAACTTATCAGCAAATTCGGTTCTGCTGAAATAAAGGAGCAATTCCTGCAACCGCTGCACGAAGGGCGTATCCGCAGTTGTTTTGCGATGACGGAGCCGGAGTTTGCGGGTTCCGACCCGACGCGGATGGCTACCACAGCCCAGCGCGTGGGCGATGCATACATCCTGAACGGCCACAAATGGTTCACCTCATCCGAAGAGGGCGCTGCTTTTGCCGTGGTCATGGCGGTGACGCACCCCGATGCGGCTCCGCACCGGCGCGCCAGCATGATTATTGTGCCCACTGATACACCCGGTTTTCAACGCATCCGCAAAATTCCGGTTTTTGGTGAGGCGGGCATGGGCTGGTTCAGCCATTCCGAAATACGACTTACGAATTGCCGGGTACCGCTGACCAACCTGATCGGTACGGAAGGCATGGGATTCAAACTGGCGCAGGAGCGGCTCGGGCCGGGCCGCATTCACCACTGTATGCGCTGGATCGGACACGCGGAAAAATCGCTCGATCTAATGTGTCGCCGCGCCGGCACCCGCGAAATAGAAACGGGCGTCATGCTGGGCGAAAAACAATTCATCCAGGGCTTTATTGCCGAAAGCCGGGTGGAAATAGACGCCGCCCGCCTGCTGGTACTGCGCACTGCACACAATATCGACCGTTTCGGGCAGGCAGAAGTGCGCAACCAGATTTCAGGCATCAAATTTTACGTGGCTAATATGATGCTCCGCGTGCTCGACCGCGCCATGCAGGTGCACGGAGCGCTGGGCATGACGGACGATATTATCCTTTCAGCCATGTACCGCCACGAACGCGGCGCGCGGATATGGGACGGCGCCGACGAAGTGCACAAACAGAGTATTGCCCTGCATATCCTCAAACAATACGGCCTTGACCTGAAAAAGAAACGTAGCCATGTCAACACCGAGTCCTGATACCCCCATTACTGTCCGGTCGGAAGATGCGCCTGATTTGGCGGCCATCAATACCTTTTTAAGCAGGGAAGCGCCCGAAATCGGCCCGGTTTTAAACATAAAGCGTTTTCCGGGTGGTTTTTCCAACCTGACTTACTGCCTGCAAACGGCGGAAAAAGAATACGTGCTGCGTCGCCCGCCGTTGGGCGCGGCCATCCAGTCGGCGCATGACATGGGACGGGAATATCGTGTTTTAGGGTTGCTGAAACCGCATTATGCAAAAATCCCCACGCCGCTTGCTTTTTGTGATAATGCCGAATTGATCGGCGCTCCATTTTACCTCATGGAGCGAATGCAGGGCGTCATTTTGCGGGCGCACAATACGCCCGGAATGCAATTGCTGCCGGATCTGCTGCGTCGCATTTCGGAGGCCTTGGTAGATAATCTGGTGGCGCTGCATTCGATCGATATGGAAACGACCGGACTGGTACAATTAGGAAAACCGGAGGGTTACGTTCAACGCCAGGTGGAAGGCTGGATCAAACGGTATTTCAATGCCGAAACGGATCATATTCCGGCCATGCATGCGCTGGCCGAATGGATACCCGCAAATGTACCCGCCGGACAAGCGTCCACCTTGCTGCACAACGATTACAAACACGACAATTTGCTACTCGATCCGGACGACCTGACGCAAATCCGCGGTGTGCTCGACTGGGAAATGGCCACCGTGGGCGATCCGTTGATGGATGTGGGCGCTACCCTGGCATACTGGATCGAAGCGGGCGACCCGGAGGTGATGCGTTCATACAACCTGACATGGCTGCCCGGCAACCTGACGCGCCGGGAACTGACAGAACGGTACGCCGAAAAAAGTGGTCGCGATGTACATGACATCCGGTTTTATTACGTGTTCGGGATGTTCAAAAACGCCGTGATCGGTCAGCAGATTTATGCGCGCTGGAAAAAAGGGCAGGCGCAGGATCCGCGTTTCGGGAAGTTGATCGAGATGGTAAAGGTGCTGGGGGAAATGGGGGTTCGTTCCTCAGTTTCCTTTTAACCTTTCTTCCATAAATTCCGACACTTTTGATTCTATTTCAAGAGAAAACCCGCTATGAGCCATTAGTACTTTACGACTTTTTGCTTCGATCAGAATCATTGTTGGGTACCCTCTTATCTGAAGTTGTTCGGCTAATTTTCTATTTGTGTCCAAAAGTGTATGGTAAGTCACAGCCCTCTCATTCATAAAAGATTTGATTGTTGCCGGATTCTTGTCAAACCCGTTAATTCCAAGCACTCTCAATCCTTTATCCTTATACTTCAGATGAAGGCATTATTAAAACAATCAAATTTTTTTTGATACGCATAGGAAAAATTTAAGGAAATAAAAAAATATAAGTAGTCATGCAGACGAAGTTGGTACATCAAATTATTCTGCTGACTATCTGTGAATACGCAACAAAGTTAGGCTCGGTTAAATGTTAAATCCTACGCCAATATTGGCGCACCTTATGACAAAGTTGGCGTAGGGCATTGTCTTTGACACAATTGTTTCTTTTGGAACAAAAACCCGCTTCGCCCCATGACAAATATCCACAAAAAGGTGATGGCTATTCGCCATCTGCGCCGGTACTCACAAGAGGAAATCGCCCGGCTTTCCCACATCTCTTTCCGCACATATCAGCGCATCGAATCAGGCTCCTGTTCGACGCGACTGGGACATTTAGAGAATCTGGCAATTGGATTTCAATGTTCTGTGGAAGACATTTTATTTTTTGATCTTGAACATAATTGTTTCCCGGAGAAAATGGGGCGGACACAAGCATTGGAACATGAACTTGCGTTATTGCAAGAAGAAGTTGGGTTGCTTCGTCAGGTGGTTCAGATGTTACGGAGAGGAGGAGGGGATTGAGTCCCCGAAACAATGTTTACTTTTGGTGGTTTTGAAGCCCTTATCAAGTTTACAAATATGCAGACCGACCCTTCCCTCTTGCGCAAACTCGCCGACGAAAACGATGTCCGGATACTTCCTGCCGGGGAGGTAGTGCTCAATTTTCAGGCCTATATCAAAAGTATTCCCATTGTATTGCGCGGGCACATCAAAGTAACGGGTGAAGATGACCGGGGCAATGAAATCCTCCTGTACTACATCAAGCCGGGTGAGAGTTGCGTCATGGCCATCCTTGGCGCACTGACCGGCACAGCCAGTAAAATTAAAGCCGTGACGGTAGAGGAGACCGAAATCATCTTCATCCGGCCCGAAAAAGCGGCCAAACTCGTCAAAGAACACCCGGGCTGGGCCGAGTATATTTTCAGGTTGTACCAAAGCCGGTTTGAGGAATTACTGCAGGTGGTGACGAATGTGAGTTTCAAAAAAATGGACGACCGTATTGTGGATTTACTCCGGGAAAAAGCAAAAATTTTCGGCTCCCGTGTGATCGATATTACCCACCAGCAAATTGCAGAAGAGATCGGCAGCACCCGTGAAGTGGTGACGCGTATTTTGAAAAAACTGGAACAGGAGGATGTGCTGCGCACAGGCAGGGGGAAGATACGCCTTGTGTGACCCTTGTTACATACATTCAGGTACACAAGCCGGCATCTTTGCAGCATTCTTTACCATTCAGGATGAGCAGGCAGAAAAAGCCACGCTTGCCAAACGGTAGAAGTCTAATCGTTTGACCTCTTAAAAAAGCAAATAAATCACAGGCATTATGGAATATTTGGGGTACGGGCTTTCCATTATTATCGGCATTTCATTGGGGTTGATTGGCGGAGGCGGTTCTATTCTGACAGTTCCCGTGCTTGTGTACGTCATGGGAGTCAGCCCGGTGCTTTCCACGGCTTATTCCCTGTTTGTAGTCGGACTGACGGCCCTGGTTGGTTCAGTCGAATACGGCAGAAAAAAGTTGCTGGATTACAAAACGGCACTCATTTTTGGCATTCCGAGCATTGTGGCAGTGTATAGCACCCGAAAATTTTTAGTGCCCGTTATTCCCGACCCGGTTTTTCATGTCGGCAGTTTTGAAGTTACAAAAAACCTTTTTGTCATGCTCTTGTTCGCAGTATTGATGGTGGCGGCCTCCGTTTCCATGATCCGCGACAAAAAGAAATGCGACGATTCTGAGCCGAAAGAAAAAAGTTACAATTTACCCCTGATTTTTGTGGAAGGATTACTGGTGGGAACGCTCACCGGATTAGTTGGGGCAGGCGGCGGATTCCTGATCATTCCCGCCCTGGTTTTATTGGCCGGACTACCGATGAAACAAGCCGTGGGTACTTCCCTTTTAATCATCGGCATCAAATCACTCATCGGTTTTCTCGGCGATATTGGGCATCAACCCATCGACTGGATATTTTTACTGACTTTTTCGGCTTTTGCGATTGTGGGTATTTTTGTCGGTACACAAATTGCCCGGCGCGTCAGCGGCGATAAACTTAAACCTGCTTTCGGTTGGTTTGTGCTGGTCATGGGAATCTATATTTTGATCAAAGAAATCTTCTTTCAGGTTCCGGTTATGTAACATTCATCACGGAATCGCCACTTTCACCACCCGTATCTTTGTACGGCAATGAAGCAACTGATAACCAATAACTAATAACGGATAACTACCTATGGTAATAGAACAAATTTATACCGGCTGTCTCGCACAAGGCGCCTACTATATTGAAAGTGAAGGGGAAGCAGTTGTGATCGACCCGCTGCGCGAAGTGGAACCGTACTTGCTGAAAGCCAAAAAATCGGGCGCCAAAATCAAGTATGTTTTTGAAACCCACTTCCATGCCGACTTCGTTTCGGGCCACTTGGATCTGTCCAAAAAAACCGGCGCTGCCATTGTATACGGCCCGCAGGCCAACCCTGATTTTGAAGCGCATATTGCCAAAGACGGCGAAATATTCCAGCTGGGAAAAATCAGTTTTAAAGTACTGCATACACCCGGCCACACGATGGAAAGCACCTGCTACCTCCTGCGCGACGAGTCGGGTAAAGATGTGGCGCTTTTTTCCGG
>JAYSZC010000926.1:0-7288 GCA_043738235.1 Lewinellaceae bacterium
CCGACCGTTTGTTTGCAATTGCACAAAATAAGCGCCGGGTGCAAAACGCGCGGCATCCACGAAGTAGTTGGATGGTCCGGCCGGGAATTCGCCGTTGAAGATGGTGGCCAGCTGCTGTCCCAGGGTGTTGTAAATGTGGATGCTGCCTTTTGTTTTGCTGCTTGCCGATACCGGGATAAGCGTGATGGCGCGTGCCGGATTGGGATAAATGTCGAGCAAGCGGGCTTCCGGCGCTTCGTCGGTAGCCGATACATCGAGGATGACCGGGAAATCCCAGGGGCCGTCGGGGCCGGGAAGTGGGCGTGTCAGGGATTTTCCGTTATTGGCAAACGCTTCGATGTAGTAGAACATTTTGCCGTAATAAGCCGGCTGGTTGGGAATTTCCCCTTTCCAGAAATGAAAGGAATCGGGATGAATTACCGGATTGAGCAGTAGAGACTGCCAGACCGGCTCCGTTTCGCGGCGGTATCTCACAAACACAGCTGCTATATCGCTGCGGTGTTGCACGTCTGCAACGATGGGGCATTTCCAGGGGTCATTCGCGCCGATAAAAACCAATTCCACGGGCTTGTGAACGATGCGCAGGGGATCGTCGACGCCGATTTCCTTGGTGATGCAGTGGATGGCGCCCAGCGAGGGGATAATCGAATTACAATTGATTCCGACGATATTGTAACCGGGCAAAGCCTCTTCCCAGATGCGCTGCGCCGTGGTGTCGTATTGTTGTTGGTAAAAAGGCACCAGCACGGTTTTATTGACAAAAACGGCGTTGGCGTAGGTCCGGTAATCGCCGCCGTTATGCGGGTACTGCCCGCCGTCCGGGGGCATCGGAATGCGGATCACTTTGTAAGGCGTTCCGAAAGAACTCTGAAAATTGTTCAGGACATATTGAATGTTGGCTTCTATCTGGGGGCCGTCGGCCACGCCTTCGGGGTATTGCCCTACCAGCAAGGTTTCTTCATCCAGCAGTTTCATGTGCATATCGATATGGTGAATGCCGTCGTAGGGCAGTTTTTCCATTTTGATATAGCGGTTGATCCCCATGTAGTCATACAGGATGTCGTCGATGTCCGATTCTGTTTTGGCGCTTACATTGTATTCGTTGCCGGGTTCGTTTTCACTCAGAATCAATTCGGAAGCGAAAGCGGTACCCATGCCGTCGGACATAAAATTTCCGCCGGTGTTCACCAGGTCGTCGGGCGCCAGGGTAGTGGTATACAAGGGCACCCCGAGGTGTTCGGCGATGCCGTTAGGCAGCGTATCGTCCTTGGGGCGCGTGAGGCGGTTGTATTTCCAGTCCACGAAGTAAAGGGAATCCACCCCGTTGGCATATACGCAATTGGGGCCGTAGTCGCGCACCCAGATGGAGTTGTTGGGAACCACCAGAAAGGTCACGTTGGAACTGATGTCGACGCCTGCGCCGGTCAAGGTGCTTTGTGCCAGGGAGGCGGTTGCCTGGTCGTTGCAACTAATAATCACGCGGCATTCCTCGCGGGCAGCCCGGACAATTTCAGTAAGAATAACAGGCTGGCTGCGCCAGGTGATGACGAGGGCCTGTAATTCTTCCCATTCGGCCATAGCGCGCACGGGCAGGCTTGGCGGGGCGGTCAAGCCGGATTCGGATGCTTCGCCCGGCGTAATCGGTTGCGTTTTTTCCCACTCGGAAAGGTAGCGGGGCAGGTCGGTTTCCGGGTGTTGCGCCGAAAGCGAAACGGCGAAAAGGCAAAGAAGGAATCCGAAGTGTAGGTGTCTATTCATAGGATGTTTGTTTATAATCATGAGCAAAAATGCTCTCTTTCTTCGAGATTTTAATGGGAAATCACGATTTTATTTGGTAAGTGCTAAATGTCGTGAATTTATCATATCTTGGTACAAGATGCTGGAACTTCATACTATATTTTGTTTTGCATAATGCGGAGGTGGCTGAAAATTATATAACTTTGCAGTGATAATCAATCATAAACTATGATAAAATCGGTAACACTCCAAAACTTTATGGGGCACAGTCGTTTGAGAAGTGGAGACCTCGCCCCAGTGAATGTTGTCATTGGTAAGAACGATACAGGTAAGACTGGCTTGTTGAAAGTGCTCTATGCTGTATGTAAATCCGTTGATATTTACAGCCGCTTGAAACAAAGTGGAGACGCGAGCTTTAAAAAGGTATTAGCAGAAAAATTATTGGACACATATCAGCCAGGAAAAAAAGGTTTAGGCGAATTAGTAAATAAGTCTACCCGGGAAAAACTACGCGTAGACATAGAATTTCGCCATCCTAAGCTCAGTTATGAAGATCGGTTGCATTTTAGTTTTGGCGATTCAACGACAAATACAATCAATGACTGTCAGGAAGACATCAAATTGATTGGAGAGAATTTTCGTTGTTTGTTTATTCCTGCTAAAGAAGTACTGACATCTCTCAGGGCTATTCGTGCTACCAGGGATAATCTTTACATGACAGGTTTTGACGATACTTATCTAGACCTGATTAAATCATTAGTAATACCAGTTCAGAAAGGTCGGGTCTCAGAAGAGTTGTCACAAGTAAATCGTATGCTTGAAGATTTGTTTGAAGGTAAAATAGATCAAGGTAATGAAGTAGATGAAATCGTATTTAAAAAAGGCAATATTGAATTTCCACTATCCCTTACTTCGGAAGGGGTGAAAAAAATAGGTATTCTTACTACGCTTATTCGAAATAGACAGTTGAATGCTAATTCCATATTATTTATGGATGAGCCGGAAACTATGTTGCATCCCGAAGCAATTCGAGAACTAGCGGAAATGTTAATATTGATGGCAAAATCGGGTATACAAATCTTTATTGCCACTCATAACTATTTTGTGTTGAAGCAAATACACCTCTGTGCTAAACGAGAAAAAGTTCAGGCCAATTGTTATTCTATGACTCGGGAAAGAGGGAAGCCGGTAGAGACACAGGTGTTCAATTTGATGGATGATTTCCCCGAGAATGCTATCTCCAGTGAAGCCATTTTGATGGCCGATGAAGAAGTGAAACTTGATCTAGGCATACCCATTTATTAGCCCGTTTATGCCAACATTTACTGAAAGTAGTATCACATTAAACTTTCCGGATAATAACTTTTTCCGTTTTGCTGACTGTAGCGGTTATAAGTCGCTTTCTGGGCATAATTTTAAAGAAATGGATGCAGGGTGGTATGATATGAGTACTAACACTTATTGGTTGTTTGAGCTTAAAGATTATACGTTGGCAGCCATCGCATCTGCCCAGACAATTGAACAGAAATCATGGGACATGCTGAAAAAAGCTGTAGACAGTCTTATGATGTTATTATCAAGTAAACATAATTATCCATATGCTTCCAATCTAGACATCTGTTTGCCGGCAGTACCAAATAATAGTACACAATTCAAATTTATTACAATCGTTCATTGTAATGCTTCACAGAAGACCGATGTACAACTGATCAATGAGTCATTCAAACGCAAATTCAAACCTTACGCGTCATTATTTAATATCTTATATTATAGTGTCGTCGAGCATAGTCAAGCGATAAGGTATATTCCAAATAGTATGGTACAGTAATTTTAATGCCCGATGAATCAGGGTCAAAAAAAAGCGGCGTGCCTTTGCACACCGCTTGAACAAAACCCATTCTATCGTATGAAGTTAAACTGTTAACCGGAATTAGTGGGTAATACTGGTTAGGCTCTTTTGTAATGTGGTGGATCAAACAGCCATAGAAAGTGTACTCAGGTCGCGGAAAAGAATTTTTTTCCGGTTGAAATACAAGACATTGGATCGTTTGAGTTGGTTGAGTACGGCAGTCACCATCTGGCGGCTGGTACCGGTGAGGTCTGCAATATCCTGATGGGTCATGTTGTGTTTGACCAGGGTTTCAAAACCGATGCGGCGGCCCTGTTCGATACCCATCTGGTGCAAAAATTCCATAATTCTGCTCTTCGAATCCTTCAAAACCACATTTTCCAATTGGTTTTCCGTGTAGCGAAGGCGTTCTCCGAGGAAGTGAAGCAGTGACTGTGCAAAAGCAAAATTGTTGCGCATCACGGTTAATACTACGTTGGCGTCCATTTCAAATACCTGGACGAATTCATCCATAGCATACGCAAAGTCGCGGCGGTGCGCATCGCCTGTGAGGCAGGATTCTCCGAAAAAATTCCCTTCGCGCACTACATATTTGATAATGTCTTTTTTCTCGGCATGCACCGCGATTTTCACAATGCCTTTCAATAAAAAATAAACCTTGTTAGCGGCCTGACCGGGCTTGTACAGCACCTGGTGTTTGGAGTAGGCGTTGATCGTAGCGTTTTCTTGAAGCAAAATGCGCTCTTCCGCACTCAAAACGGCAAATAAGGGGCTGGTTTCCAGGGTAGAGAGTACAATTTTTGTGTCCATAATTCAGTACAAGTTCAGTAGTTGTGTGTATTGTCGGTCGCTTTTCCGAATACATGACATGGAGTGCTTTAAAATCCCCTATTTTGTGGGCAAAATTTATTTGCCTGCAAGTTGTTTGCAGGTACTGCTTGCAGCCCTTTTTGATGTTTTTAAAGAATCTTGTATGTTGAAAGTTTTTCAAGGGCAGGAAAGGTTCTGAATGGCAGTAAAAATATCCACCTTTGCAGAATAAAAATTTTTTCAAAATAATAACTCCTGCAGAGCAAGGAGCTTGTGCAGATCAGTTCAGATGATGTCTTCCGGCCACGATCCCACCGAACAAATCCTACTTGCAGCCCTGAGCCGGGGCGACGAGTCTGCGTTGCGACAGATTTTTGACCGGTATTATCCGGTTTTACTCGGCAATGTCTACCGGATCATCCCGGATGAAGACGCTTGCCAGGATTTGGTGCAGGAAGTGTTCGTGGAACTTTGGCGCAAGCGCTCCGATCTGGACATCCACACATCCCTACAGGCCTATCTCCGCCGCGCCGCCGTCAACCGGGCGCTCAATTACCTGAAAATCCAGCGGCGGACACAATTGCAGGAGCCCGAAGATTGGGCGGCTAAAGCGGATACCTCGCCCGCAGATATTCACCGCCTGGAAAAACAGGAAACGCTGGAAGCGGCGCTGCACCGGGCCATCGACTTGTTGCCTGAAAAATGCCGCATCGTATTTTCACTCAGCCGTTTTGAACAGATGTCGCACCGCGAAATAGCGGAACAACTCGGTATTTCTGTGAAAACCATTGAGAACCAGATTACCAAAGCCATGAAATTGCTGAGAGAAGCCCTCGTTCACAGCCGCAATTTGTCTCCGGTTGTCATTTGGATGCTAAATTGCTGGTTTGGGCATAGGGGTTAATGACCACCCTAATGTCTATTGAAGCAGAACAAGCCCTGAAACACAAAAAAATCTTATGCAAGAAAACGATTACATCGTATTACTTCACAAGCAACTGACTGGCGAAATCAGCCCGGCAGACCAGGTGATACTCAGCGAGTGGCTCGACCAGTCTGCTGAAAATCAACGTTTTGCGGATGATTTGCGCATAGCCTGGGAAAAAAGCGCAGGGTTTGAAAAAGACTTTCAACCCGATCTGGACGCTGCTTTCCGGCAGTTGCAGGCGCGTATTCAGACACAGCCTGCTGCCATTCCCTTGCGCGTATTGAGTTTCCGCCGGCAATTACTGCGGGTGGCTGCTGCTGCGGTCGTGCTGATTTTCGGCGTTTGGGGGTATCAGCAGTTTTCCGGCGCAGTGACCGCCCCTGAATCTGTAATAGTTTCCAGCAGCAATGGTAACAGCGAAGTGTTGTTGCCCGATGGAACCCGCGTATGGCTCCGCCAGGGCGCGCAGGTGGAATATCCGGCTGCATTGGCCGGCAAGGAACGCCTTGTACGCCTGCAGGGAGAGGCCTATTTTGAAGTGGCCCGCGATTCCTCCAAAGTATTCCGGGTCATGATGGAAGACCAAAAAGGCGGCGTGGAAGTTTTGGGCACTGCGTTCTATGTGCGGCAAAACGCCGAAGAAACGACCGTGACAGTGCGTTCGGGTAAAGTGCGTTTTTACCCCGATAAAGACAGCAAAAGTGTGATCCTCGCAGCAGGAGAAAAAGCCGTTTTGAATAAAACAAAACGACAGTTGTCCACAGAAACAGTGATCACATTCAATGAGTTATCTTGGCAAACCGGCGGTCTCGAATTCGTTCGCACACCCATGCGGCAGGTCATCAGCGACCTCGAAACATACTATGGCGTTCAAATAACCCTGACCAATACCAACCTTCAGTACTGTAAACACACCGCGCCGCTTACCAACCAGTCGCTTGCAAAAGTGCTGGAAAGCCTCAGCCTTACCTATCAAATGCAGGTGAAACAAACAGGACCGAAGATATATCAACTGACAGGAGGTACTTGTCAGTGAAGTGCGAAGTGCGGGCAGTGCGAAGTGCGAAGTCGTTACAAAGCGCGAAGTCGGCAACGCGAAGTTAATAATTAGGGCTTATCACCACTACGGCCTTTTTACCCGCCTTACTGTCCTTGATGGTAAGGCGGGTTGTTTTTTTCAGGCTCCACTTCATACGCCACCCGCCAGTCGCGTAAAGGCATCCGATCGATCGGATACCAGTTGCCCCACCAGTCGAAATATTCCAGGTTGTTGAAATTTAGTTTATAGTCGAATTCACTCGGCACGTCGTATACGAATCCCGGGTAATAAAACTCGCGTCCCTGCTCGATGGCGAATTCAATTTCTTTCAACATGGTGTAGGTGCCCAGGCCCCGTTTCCATTCTTCCGGCTCGTGGATGCAATAATTACCTGCCACACTTTTTTTACCGATGTGGAAAAAACTGCTGGCAACCAACTGGCGTTGCGGGTTCAACACATCGAACTGCACCCCGTAACAAGGCATAATACTGCTGAAAGCGCTAAAAAAACCGTAAATACTCATCGGGCGGTTGTGGGAAAACCGCCGGGCATGTCTTTCAAACAACCATTCATGTACGGGCAAAATACGAATGGGGTGTTTGAAAAGCATCAGGTCATCGTTGCGCCGCAGGCACTTGCGCTGACTTTTGCTGAATTGAAAATCCTTCAGCCGGATACGCAACAGGATGACCCGGCAAGGCTGCCCGCGCCATTCCCAATAATTGCGCCGGAACAGCAGATCTGCCCAATACGTCCACCCATCCTCGCAAAAACGGTCAAACACCATCGTGTGGAGCGACTGCATGGGCAGGTATTCCTCGATGTAGTTCGGGTTGAACGAGATAGCGTCAAAAATGGGCAGCGATTTTGGGCTCAAAAGGATGGGTTGAGTTTGTTGAGGAATGAGGGATGAGGATTGAGGAA
>JAYSZC010000927.1:0-7288 GCA_043738235.1 Lewinellaceae bacterium
ATGTATTAGGCCTGCCGCTAGCGTTCATCCTGAGCCAGGATCAAACTCTCCATCGTATATTCTTTAAAATCTTGTAAACAAGATTTCAGTTACTTACGACATTCGAGCGATTCTTCTGACTAAACTCTTCTCCCATCTCTACTTCACCTTTACCTTTTTTAATCTTTCGCTACCATTCTGTCAATGAACTTCTTTATATAAACACCAAACTTCTTTGGTGAATGCTATCATTTTTCAATTCCCAACGAGTAACCTACATTCGTTACTTGCGTTTCGGGCTGCAAAAGTACTAACCTCAATTCTATTCCACCAAACTTATCGCAACCTTTTTTTAAAGTTTTTTCAAAAACTTTCCTCCCCTCTCTCGCTTCTCACCCTCTCACTTCTCACCTCTTTCTTGAAGCGGGCGCAAAGGTAAGAGCAAATTTTATTCTACCAATACCCCCCTTGAATTTTTTTAAAGAAATTTTCTTCTGTCTGAATTCAATCTGCATGAAATAAGTCATTCGTTTTGATAACACCTTGAGAAACAACGCCTTTTCACCAAATATAAATACACCAGCCGGAACACGCCGTCATCTGGTTGTTGATAACTATTTTTTCCACGGACGGAAATGCAGATTTCTTCCCTGAAATCCGCAAGTAACGCTTCCTTTGTTGTGGTCTTGCAGCGTCAGGTTCCAACCGATTTTCTTCCATCCATAACTCAAAATATGAAAAAATACTTCCTGTTGATCGCCGGTATGTTGTGCCTGATCGCCGCTCATGCCCAAAACAGTATCCGTTCGGTTTATTCGCCCGATAAATCGGTCAAGATTGTGGTAGGGTTGACGCCCAAAACCGGCGAACCGTTTTATACAGCCTGGTTTGGCGGCAAGCCCATATCGAGCGGCAAACTGGGCCTGAAAGGAAAAGATGCCGATTTTTCGCAAGGTTTTTCCTGGAAACAAACGCGCACCAACAGCAGCGATCAAACCTGGAAACCCGTATGGGGAGAAGTAGCCTCTATCCGCGACCGCTACCAGGAACTGACTATGTACCTGGAAAACGCTGCCGGGAAAATGAATATCCGTTTCCGCGCCTACAACGACGGCGTCGGGTTTCGCTACGAATTTCCCGGCCAGGCTAAAAAGGAATTGGCCGTAACGGACGAGATCACACAATTTACCATGACCGCCGACCATACGGCCTGGTGGATACCCGGCGACTGGGATTCAAACGAACACGTATATACAACTTCCAAAATCAGCGCAATCGACTGCTCTCCCTACGCAAAGGAAACCGCTATTTCCACCAAACACATCGTACAAATGAAAGCCGTGCAAACGCCGGTTACGATGCGCAGCGCCGACGGCACACATATTAGTATAGCAGAAGCGGGATTAGTCGATTTTTCAGCATTGCACCTGGAGGCCGACACAAAAGAACTAACGTTTAAAGCCAACCTGATTCCTTCCGCGATACCCGATGTCAAGTCTGTCAATAAAATACCCTTTAATACACCCTGGCGGGCCATTTTGCTGAGTAAAGACGCGGCCGGGATTTTGAATTCAAAATTGATCCTCAACCTGAATGAACCCTGTAAGATCAAAGGCGACCTGAGCTGGATCAAACCGCAGAAATACGTGGGCATCTGGTGGGAAATGCATATCAACAAAAGCACCTGGGATTATGCAGGCAGCCAGGACGCCGGTTCGTTTCAGGGCGCACTCCAACCAACAGGCAAACACGGCGCCACCACCGCAAACACCAAAAAGTATATCGACTTCGCTGCCAAACACGGTTTCGACGGCGTGCTGGTGGAAGGCTGGAATACCGGCTGGGAAAACTGGTTCGGCAAATGGAAAGACGAAGTATTCGATTTTACCAAACCCTACCCTGATTACAACATCGACGAACTCGCCCGCTACGCAAAAGAAAAAGGTGTCAAAATCATCATGCACCATGAAACCTCTGCGGCTGTGCCCAGTTACGAACGGCAAATGAACGATGCCTACGGCTATATGAATAAATACGGCATGAACTCGGTCAAAACCGGATACGTGGGAAAAATAATCCCCCGCGGCGAATGGCACGACGGCCAATGGATGGTAAACCACTACGTGCGTGTAGCCGAACGAACGGCCCAATACAAAATCATGCTGGATGCGCACGAGCCGGTTCGCCCCAGCGGTCTGCACCGTACCTGGCCCAACTGGTTGGCCTGCGAAGCGGCGCGCGGACAGGAATTCAATGCCTGGAGCGCCGGCAATCCGCCGGAACACGAAACAATTCTTCCCTTCACACGCCTGCTCGGCGGCCCTATGGATTACACGCCCGGCATTTTCCAGATACATGTCAACCAGTTCGATCCCAGCAAAAAAGAACGGATACACACCACCGTGGCCAAACAACTCGCACTGTACGTAACCCTCTACTCGCCCCTGCAAATGGCTGCCGACCTGCCGGAGAACTATGAAAAACGCCTCGACGTATTTCAGTTTATCAAAGATGTGCCGGTAGACTGGAGCGATACCAGGGTACTGGGCGCTGCTATCGGCGACTATCTCACGATTGCCCGCAGACAAAAAGGCACGCAGAACTGGTTCATCGGCTCCATCACCGACGAAAACGCGCGCGATGTCAGCATCAACCTGAATTTCCTGCAGGCCGGTAAAACGTACGAGGCCACCATATATGAAGACGGCCCCGGCGCCGACTGGGAGAAAAATCCCTATCCCGTCAATATCCGCAAAATAAAAGTGCGCAAAGGCCAAACGATTCCGCTGAAACTGGCGGCCGGCGGCGGCTGTGCTATCTCCCTTAAGTAGTTATCCGTTATTAGTTATTGGTTATCCGTGTTGATAATCAAGCATTTGCAAAGAATTTAGTCTAAACTAATTTTGCTCACCTACTTACCACCAAATGATACACATCATTGAACAACAAGGTGTGCCGGATGAAGATGCCCGGCACACCTTATATATATTGTACGAAAACATTTTCGGGAAACCCGCCGGTGAAAAGCTGCGCGAACGCCTGTCAACCGCATCCGAACTGCTGATATTAATCGCGCAGCTGGACGACGGACAGACGGTCGGTTTCAAAATAGGATATCGGCAGGATCCCGACACCTGGTATTCCTGGCTCGGCGGCGTATTGTCGGAACACAGGGGCAGCGGCATTGCCGGGCTGCTGATGCAATACCAGCACGAATGGGTAAAGAGCCGCGGATATCGCTGGATACAAACCAAAACCATGAATCGCTGGCGCGGTATGTTGATACTCAACCTGAAACACGGGTTTAATATCATCGGTACCTATACCGGAAATGACGGCCACACGCGTATCATTTTACAAAAAGAGGTAGGGATAAAAAAATGATACCTTACGTGCGTTTGCTCAGGTTCGCCAGCGCCTCGGCTAAGTGGGCATTGATCCCCTTTTCCTGTTCCAGCATTTTAGTTAACCGGCTGATTTCTTCTCGCAAGACGGAATTCTCCGCCTCCAGACGTTTTTCTGTCGCGCCGTACGTGGCGTCTTTTTCCGCTACGCCGCCGGGGTTTTCTGCATTTTCTGTAAAATAAGATTGTGTCACCTCGAAAACAGCCATCGCTTTCTGGAGCGGTTTGCGCGGCAGTTTCTCCATTTTATAGAGTTTTGGCAGGTAGGATTTATCCAAACCCAGGGCATCGGCGATGGCTTCCGTCGTCCGGTTGTCTCTTTTGACCAATAACATCAATTTTTCACCTTCTTTGATGGGCGTCATTTGAATAAAAATCCTTTTTGTGATTAAAAAATAATTTTAATGGAGTTTTATTTTAATATATCCACTTAGTGGAATTATATTTGTCTGGTCATTTATGTAATAGCTAATCTACGTCATTATGCCAGACAATAGAAACGAACCCGCCGGGAATCTGCTGCGCGTCATCTGCGAAACCGTTGCTTACCGGTACAGCGACGAACAACACATCATGCTCGTAGGCGAAGCAGAAGTGGTCATTATTTTAACAGGAATCCAGTCGGAACCCGGTGTCAACCTGCATTCGGTACGGGTGGATATTCTCTCTGCTTACGACCCGGAAGGGCAGGATGTGTACATTCAAACCATCGCGGATGCAGCGCTCAAAAGCGCTCTGGAACGGGTTGCGCTGGAACACTACCTGCATCCGCCCAAAGTGCCGGTGGGGCTGCCGGGGAGGGTGGAATGGTAGGGGTTGTGCAAAAGTCTAAAGCGAAAAAAATGCTTTTTCGCGCCAGATTATGGTTGCCAAATGCAATGTGAAAATTTGACAACTTTCAAAAAGTTGTCAAATTTAGCACCCGACCAAAACTTTATTTGGTATGCTTTGGCCAGGTTTTCAAACATCTGACTTTTGACATAACCCTCACAGCACAGGGTTCGGCGTTACAGGTACCCCTTCACCGCATCGACGGCCTCTTTCAATTGCGAAGCATCGACGCCGCCTGCAGTGGCAAAACCAGGCTGACCGCCGCCGCCGCCTTTCAGGTACTTCGCTGCGAGTTCGCGCACAATAGTACCGGCATTCAGGCCTTTTTCCTTGACCAGATGATCGCTGATTTTAACGGAAAGCTGCGATTTGTCAGCCTGAACGGAACCAAAAGCAATTACACAGTTGCCCGTTTCGCGTTCCAGTTCGGATGCCAGCGTTTTAATGACATTGACATCGCTGAAAGGCAGTATGGCTGCCAGAAATGGTATGCCGCTGTCGAGGGTGACGAATTGTGTGCGCAATCCTTCCCGCAGGCTGTTGGCCTGGGCCTGTATAAAATGTTCTTTTTCTTTTTGAAGGCGTTTGTTCTCTTCCTGCAAATCCTTCACGGCTTTCACCAAGTCCCGGGCTTTCAAAACGTTTTTGATAGCTGCCATTTCCGCTTCGAGTTGGTTGAAGTATTGTTCCGCCCCGGCAGCCGTCACCGCTTCGATGCGGCGAACCCCGGCGGCAACGGCGCTTTCGGCTGTGATTTTAAAATAGCCGATTTTACCGGTATGGCTCACGTGGCAGCCGCCGCAGAGTTCGCGGGAGTACGTGGGATCGAAGGTGATCATGCGCACCGTTTCGCCGTATTTTTCACCGAACAGCATCATAGCGCCCGACTTTTTCGCCTCTTCGAGGGGCAGGTTGCGCGCCTCGTCGAGTGCAATGTTTTCGCGGATTTTTTCATTGACAATTTGCTCGATACGGGCCAGTTCGTCGTCGTTTACTTTCTGGAAATGCTGGAAGTCGAAACGCAGTGCCGAGTCGTCCAGGTACGAGCCTTTTTGTTGTACATGCGTGCCGAGCACCGTGCGCAGCGCGGCGTGCAGCAGGTGCGTTGCGGAGTGATTGCTTTCGGTCAGGCGGCGGCGCAATGTATCTACGCGACACACAACAGCTTCATCCTGAATGTTTTCCGGTAATTTTTCCAGGATATGAATCACCAACGTATTTTCTTTTTTGGTGTCGAGCACCCGGATTGCTTCGTCGCCGAACGTCATCCAGCCCTGGTCGCCTACCTGTCCGCCGCCTTCCGGGTAGAAGGGCGTGCGGTTGAGCACCAACTGGAACTGATCCTGCCCTTTAAAATTTACCGTGCGGAATTTGGTGACATAAGAAGAGCGGGTTTCCAGCAGGTCGTAGCCGAGAAATTCCACATCGGATTCGTCGCGGAGCACGAGCCAGTCGCCCACCTGTTTGGCGGCGTCTTTGCGGGAGCGGGCTTTTTGTTCGGCCAGCGCTTTTTCAAAACCGGCGTCATCTACCGTATAGCCTTTCTCGCGGGCAATCAGGCGTGTGAGGTCGATGGGAAAGCCGAAGGTGTCGAGCAATTCAAAAGCCTGTTCACCGGCGACGACATTGTTTTGAATACTGATATTTTCAAAACGTTTCAGGCCCGATTCGAGGGTGCGAAGGAACGATTTTTCCTCTTCCAGGATCACTTTTGACACAAAGTCGATTTGCGCTTTCAGTTCCGGGAACACATCGGCGAACTCTTCTGCCAGCACCGGACAAAGCCGGTACAAAACGGGTTCTTTCAGGTCGAGGAACGAGTAGTAGTAGCGTACGGCCCGGCGCAAAATGCGGCGAATGACATAACCCGCTCCGCCGTTGTCCGGCATCTGACCGTCGGCAATGGCGAAACTGACCGCCCGCAGGTGGTCGGCCACTACGCGCATAGCCACATCGGTTTTGGCCGTGGGATCGTACGAGCCGGTGTATTTTTTGCCGGAGAGATTTTCGAGTAAATGAAACAGTGGCAGCCAGAGATCGGTGTCGTAGTTGCTCGCCACGCCTTGCACGGCGCGGCACAGCCGCTCGAAACCCATACCCGTATCCACCGATTTGGCGGGCAGTTCCTCCAGCGAGCCGTCGGCTTTGCGGTTGAACTCCATAAATACGTTGTTCCAGATTTCAATGACGTCGGGGTGGTCGTTGTTGACCAGCGTTTTGCCATCCACGCGCGCCCGTTCGGCATCGCTGCGGAGGTCGACGTGTATTTCGGAGCAAGGGCCGCAGGGGCCCTGGTCGCCCATTTCCCAGAAATTCTCTTTTTTGCTGAACGGCAGGATGCGGTCTTCGCTTACAAACTGTTTCCAGGTATCGAAGGCTTCCTGGTCGAAAGGCAGTTTTTCCTTTTCATCTCCTTTAAAAACCGAGACATAGAGGCGGTCTTTAGGAATTTTATATACATCCGTCAAGAGTTCCCAGGACCATGCCAGCGCCTCTTTTTTAAAATAGTCGCCGAACGACCAATTGCCCAGCATCTCGAACATGGTGTGGTGGTAACCGTCGAAACCCACGTCTTCCAGGTCGTTGTGTTTGCCGGTCACCCGGAGGCATTTCTGGGTATCGGCAATGCGCTTGGCCGGCGGGGTCTGGTTACCCAGGAAGAAATCCTTGAGCGGCGCCATGCCGGAGTTAATGAACATCAGCGTGGGGTCGCTCTTGGCCACCATGGGCGCCGAGGGGATAATTTTATGGCCTTTGGAGGCGAAAATGTCGAGGAAGTGGCGGCGGATGTCGCGGGATGTCATGTTGATATTAGTTATTGGTATATTGGTTATTGGCGTACTGGTAACCAATCCACTAAAATGGGCGCAAAGGTAAGGAGAAGGGATGGGAAAAAAGTTCCGGGACTACTGTCTGACAAGCCATTCCTCTTCCAAACAACAACCTATTTTACCTGCCCACGCAACCCACCGGCCCAAATAAACGTAAGGACAAAGGAATAAAGTTTCGGCACGCATCCTGACCACGGGCTGGCACTTGTATCCAATTTGTCACTGATTTTCACCAGCTGCTAC